>CAZYUK010000385.1:0-1502 GCA_964650675.1 uncultured Candidatus Bathyarchaeia archaeon | reverse complement strand
GCTGTCGACATCCTCATGTCGGCGAGGAAACACAAAGGGTTGGCCGGGAAATATCCCGGGGGCGTAGCCGCTGCGGCGCTCTACTTAGCCTGCTACGAGAACAAGGAGAAGAGGACGCAGAAGGACGTGGCCCACGCGGCCGGGACCTCCGAGGTCACTCTCAGAAACCGAGTACGTAGCTTAGGTGTCGACCTCGGAAAATAGCCTAAAATCAAAGAATCGATTTTTTTTACAAATTGATTTTAAATTACTCATGTTCGCTACAGCTTGTCTGAGTCCTTTTTTGCCAAAACAAATTTGTATCATGGGAGCCAAGCGAGTTTTATCGTTCCTCTCTCAAGAGCGGTGGCACCTGTGCGGCTCATCTCCTCGACGCCTATAGGCTTGATGTCCCTGAGGAACTCATCGATCTCCTCAGGCGCCCCGGTTACCTCGGCTATAAGCATATCCGGCTCGACGTCGAGTATTAAGCCGTGGTAGGCGTTGATGTAGCCCAGCGCATCCTGCCTCGCCATAGGGTCTGTTATCCTCAGCTTGACGAGCAGGAGCTCCCTACTCACAGCACGTAAGGGGTCGAGCCTCTTGACCTTGACAACTTCCACCATCTTGTCCAACTGCTCAAGTATCTGGTTGAGAATGCGACTGTCCGCCTCGACCGTGACGGTCATGCGGCTTAGGCCGGTCCCCTCTATCGCCCCAACTGTTATTCCTTGGATGTTGTAGCCGCGACGCCTGAAGAGGTTGGAGACTTTGAAGAGGACGCCCGGCTTGTTCTCCACGAGGAAGGATACTACATGCAGCACCATCTCAGTCATCTCCGAGCAGAATGTCCTTGAGCCCCATCCCTGGCGGGATCATTGGGTATACGTTCTCCTCAGGATCCATGGGGACGTCTATGACCGTGGTGTGGTCGCTCCCCACCGCCCGCCTGAGCGCCGCCTCGAGCTCGTGGATCGAGTCTACGGGGACGCCCTCGGCGCCATATGACTCTGCTAACTTGATGAAGTCCGGGTGGGTTAACCTCCTTACTCCTGAGTACCTGCGGTCGTAGAAGAGACGCTGCCACTGAGCGACCATCCCGAGCATGTGGTTGTTCAGGATTACGACGGTGATAGGGAGGCCCTCATCTACGGCTATCGCGAGGTTATTCTCGGTCATGGCGAAGCTGCCGTCGCCAGATATGTTCAGCACGGGCAGGTTCTTCTTAGCGGCTTTTGCACCTATGGCGGCCGGCGTCCCCCACCCCATGGTGCCCAATCCACCGGACGTGAAGAACCTCCCTGGCCCATAGACATCGTAGTGCTGAGCTGCCCACATCTGGTGCTGGCCCACGTCTGTAACGGCTATGCTCTGCCTCGGCATCGCCCTCCTTATCGCCCTTATCACATCCGGACCGGGGAAGGGCGAATCCGACCTCAGATCAGATGTTTGAGCTCGGAACTCCTCGATCTTTTTGATGATCGTATCATCCCTCTTGCCGTTGCTCATCTGGAGAGCGACCT
>CAZYUK010000384.1:0-1504 GCA_964650675.1 uncultured Candidatus Bathyarchaeia archaeon | reverse complement strand
GTTATATAGAATCTTTTTAAAAAAAGAATATAAGCAATTTAATAGGAAAACATCAAAATAATGAGGAAGAATATTGTTTTTTGCATGTTTAAATTTAGGAAGACAATTTGTTCATGCTCGAATCTCGATTCAGTTGCCCGAGGGGGAGCCCGAGGGAAAAAGATGATTTGGGATGCCTGAATGCGAGATCTGTGGCGAAGAGGCCGATCGGCTCATCACGTGCAAGTCCTGCGGCGCCAGGTTCTGTGAGGACTGTGGCTCGCCCATGGAGAAGCTCTGCGAGTTCTGCGCCGAGGAGGAGGAGTTCGACGAGGAAACCGACCTCGACGAAGAGGGCTTCGAGGAAGACGAGGACGTGGACGAGAAGGAGTAGGGCTCAGACCCCACCCACGATCCAAGGATTGGATGCATCATTTTTCAAACCCCTTTTTAGGGTAGAACCGAAAGCCTAGATAGAACCATCAAGGTTTATTAGCCTTAGAGGCTCGTGGTCTGAGCGATGTCCGGTGAGAGGACCAAGTACTGTCCATACTGCGGGGCGATGATCGACTACAAGTACAATGTCTGCCCGAGCTGCGGCGCATGGCAGCCTCTCATGCCCGAGATAAGGCCGAGGATGGTCAAGAACCCCTTGCTGGCCGCCCTCCTCTCACTCCTCATAACAGGCGCCGGGCAGGTCTACGTGGGCGAGGTCTGGAGGGGCGTCGCCTTCTTCCTGATCGTGTTCACCGTCGGCGCCTTACTTGAGCCCTACGTCAGCTTCGATATGCTTATGGTCATCGGGGTAGCCTTCGCCATCGTATCGGCCTACGACGCCTATAGGCTCGCCAAGGCAAGAAACGAGGGGTAGCATGACCGCCTGAGCGACGTCTCCGCTACGCCCGGCGACAAGCTGAAGCCGTGGACGAGGTAAAGATAGCTGCTGTTGGACGCAACGCCCTCCTTCCACTGCTCATGATCTATGAGCAGGGGGGAGGCGTGAGTCCGGAGTAGTCTATTCAGTTGTGGTCCTCTGGGCGGATATGCTCCCCGCAGAAGGTGAGGTTGCGGTGCCGGCGTCGGAGGAACCCATCGACATCCTTGCTGCAGTGGTAGCATATGCCCCTAGCTCTCGGGTTGTCTCCCCGTTTCAATGAATATTTAGAGGCGCCTCAGTCATTTCTCAGGTTGTCTTTAAGCGGGATTGTAGCTAAAACTGCTATATACTCCTCCCTCGATCCTTTATTGAGTTCGGTGCGTCCTTTTGAGGTTCTGCGATAAGTGCGGCTCCTTCATGGAGCAGACGGCGCAGGGCTACAAGTGCACCAAGTGCGGCCATGAGGTAAAGATAGACGTGATAGAGTACAGGACCGGCACAGAGTCTACCGCGGAGCCGGTCTACGTCGTCAAGAAGGAGGACGTAGAGGCGATCAAGGTCGCCCAGATCTGCCCCAAGTGCGGCAGCAACGAGGCGTATAGGCAGGTCACGGTCTCGCTGGGGGAGCATGCGGGTGTGAAGAATGAC
>CAZYUK010000383.1:0-1507 GCA_964650675.1 uncultured Candidatus Bathyarchaeia archaeon | reverse complement strand
CTGCCCCTGGGTGTACCTCCAGAATATCTCGCCACGCTCATCGCTCTGGAAGTCCCAGGGCGAGACGAGGACGATGTCCCCCTCGCGGATCCAGGTCCGCCTCTTCATCTTGCCCCTGATCCTGCAGACCCTCGTGTGGCCGTCCTGGCACTTCACCATGACGCGGTCGAAGCCGAGCATCTTCTGGGCGATGCCCAAAGTGTCGTTCTTCGAGGGGTAGACCATCGTGTGGAGGCTCTTCTCGCTCAGCACCTTCTTCTTACCCAAGTACTCATCTCTGGCAGATATGGGCGGGCGGCGAGGCTTAAAAATAATTGTGTTTCTCGACCTATGCGATCATCAGCCGTCCTAAAACTAGGTGAAATAGATCGGCTATGAGAGTCTCATAAGACCCCCAGCTTCTCAAGTCCCTGCCTGAGGGACGTGACCTGCTCCTCGGTCATCCCCCTCAGAGGCGCGCGCGGGTCCCCGGCGGCGACCCCGAACACCGTCTCCCTCTGGTCGGGCCTCATCAGGATGCCGAGGCCGGCCGTGCCGCAGACGAAGAGGCCGTCCACGCCGCCGTCTACCCGGAAGTCGACGAGCTCCCTCAGCGCCTCCTCGTCCACCTCCCCCTCGGCGTCGAACGGGGTGACGAGCGCCGTGATCATGCCCTCGAGACGCTTCAAAACCGTAGCACCTGATAGATACCGTTAGGGTCAGCCTGAATAATCCTCGACCAAAACTTATCAGCGGAGCTGCCATAGACTAATCCGCCATGAAGACGCCCGACATCCTGAGCATAGGAGAGCCGATGGTCGAATTCTGCGCCACGTCGCTGGGGCGCCTCAGCGTCGTCGAGGAGTTCAGACGCGGGTGGGGAGGCGACACATCTAACTTCGCCGTCGCCGCGGCCCGCCTCGGCGGAAGCTCGGGCTACATCTGCAGGCTAGGCGGAGACGAGTTCGGGCGCAGCTTCCTAGACCTCTGGCGGCGGGAGGGGGTGGACGCGAGCCGGGTGATCGTCGAGCCCGAAGGCTTCACGGCCGTCTACATCATCTCCCTCACGGGGGAGGGAGGCCACGACTTCACCTACTACCGAGCGGGGGCGGCGGCGAGCAGATATTCTCCAGCGGACCTCGACGCCGAGTATGTGGCGAAGGCGAGGGTCCTCCACACGAGCGGGATAAGTCTAGCCGTCAGCGGGTGCCTGAGGGAGGCGAGCCTCGAGGCTATGCAGATATGCAGAGAGGCGGGGGGCATGGTCAGCTTCGACGTCAATATGAGGGAAAAGCTCTGGCCGCTCGACGTCGCCAGGGCCACATGCGGGCAGGCCGTCGGGGAGTCGGACGTCGTCTTCGCCAGCGTCGAGGACACCATGACGCTCTTCGGCGTCGGTGAGCCAACTAGGGCGGCGGAGAAGCTGAGGAGTCTCGGCGCCGGCATCGCCGTTGTCAAGCGGGGCGGTGAGGGGTGCCACGTATCCTCTGAGGAGCCTTCCTTCGACTCCCAGGGGTACAGCGTCGAC
>CAZYUK010000382.1:0-1520 GCA_964650675.1 uncultured Candidatus Bathyarchaeia archaeon | reverse complement strand
AGGAGAAGGCCTGGAAGCTCGGCGTACTCAACCACTACACCTTCGACGCGAAGCAGGAGTTCGCGGCCGAGTACGTCTGGCCCGCCGTCAAGGCGAACGCCCTCTACATGGACACCTACCCGATAAGCAGCAGCCTGAGCAGGCCGCTGATAGCGAAGAAGATGGTGGAGGTAGCCGAGATGGAGGACGCCCAGTCCGTCGCCCACGGATGCACCGGCAAGGGCAACGATCAGGTTAGGTTCGACGTAACGGTGAAGGCGCTGAACCCCAAGCTTAAGATCATCGCCCCCGTACGCGAGTGGAAGTTCGACAGGCACAGCGAGATCCTCTGGGCGAAGGAGCACGACATACCAGTCCCGGTCACCGTCGACTCGCCCTATAGCATCGATCAGAACCTCTGGGGCCGCAGCATAGAGGGCGGCGTCCTCGAGGAGCCGAACAAGGAGGCGCCGAAAGACATCTGGGGCTGGACGACCCCGGTAGAGCTCACACCGAATGAGCCCGACTACCTGACGATAGGATTCCAGAAGGGTGTGCCGGTGAGCCTCGACGCCGTAGAGATGGACCCGGTCAGCATACTCGAGAAGGTACACAAGGCCGGGTGCAAGCATGGCATCGGCAGGATAGAGCACATGGAGGACAGGACGGTCGGGCTGAAGAGCAGGGAGACATACGAGATCCCGGCCGCCGAGATCATCCTTACAGCCCACAAGGACCTCGAGAAGATGGTTCTCACCATCCACGAGATGCTGATGAAGAGGGAGATCGACCACAGGTGGGCGACCCTCGTGTACCAGGGGCTATGGGTCGACCCGCTCAAGAAGGACCTCGACGCCTTCATCGACAGCAGCCAGGAGCACGTCACAGGCTGGGTCACCTTGAAGCTCTTCAAGGGGACGGCGAAGCCGGTGAAGAGGGACAGCCAGTTCAGCCTGTACGACTACAACCTGACGAGCTTCGACATCAACACCCACTACGACCAGGGTGACGCCGTGGGCTTCATCAACCTCTGGGGGCTCCCAAGCACGATGGCCTGGAACCTGAAGCACAAGGCGCTGGAGGGGGAGCTGAAGGAGCAGGAGCAGAAGGTCGCCCCCATCATCAAGACGAAGAAGTGACAACCCCCCCACACCCCTTTTTTCTAAGGAAGAGCCTGACCGTTAGGCTAATAGGAGGAGCCGCGTAGGTTAGAAGAGGAATATTGATTCCCAGACCGTTGAGGCTCGTACTCGACGAGGCGAGCGTTGGGAAGCTTGAAGCCGTCGACAGCGACGAGGTTGTCGGGCAGCTTGAAAGGTTTGTAAAACTTTGTAGGCCGACGAAGGTTACCGTCCTCTCAGATGCCGCCGAGGACATCACCTACGTCAGGAATCTTGCGCTGGGGAAGGGTGAGGAGTCGCCTCTGAGGCTGAGGGGGCACACGATCCACTTCGACGGCTACTACGATCTCGCACGCGACGTCGGTTCGACGAAGGTGCTGACGCCGCCGGGGATGAGGCTGAGCAAGGGGATAAACACCA
>CAZYUK010000381.1:0-1526 GCA_964650675.1 uncultured Candidatus Bathyarchaeia archaeon | reverse complement strand
AGCGGAGAACGCCGCCGAGTATGCTGCAACCGGCGTTGACGTGATCTCCCTGGGGAGCCTTACCCATTCCGTCAGGAGCCTCGACGTGAAGCTCGAGATCAGGATGATAAGAACGGCCAGAATAAGTAAGCTGCAGGCCGATCGAGCGGATGCTCGAGATGAGTAAGTAGCGCTCAGAGACTCTTCCAGAGCTCCTCAACGTACAGGAGGCTCCGATGGGCATCCTCCCTGGGGCGTATCTCGAGGGTGAAGTGGACATCCTCAGGAATTAGGAGGCGCAGATACTTCGCCACGTCCACATCGCCGCCGCCGAGGGCGTCGTGGTAGCGCCCGCCTGGCCGCCTGTCGTGGAGGTGCGCCTCCCTCAGCCGAAGGATGTTTTTCAGGAAGAATGACTCTACCTGCTTCGGCTCCCCCTTCGTCGGGTCGAGGGACTTGGGTATGTCCCAAGACAGGTAGAGGTCTAAACCGGCGGAGAGAAGATCACCGACGACTTCGATCACGAACCGGTCCATTGGGTCGTTCTCGAGACAAACCTTCACGCTGCTGGCTCCCTCGACGACGCCTGTTATCCCCTCCGAGAGGATGGTCTTGTAGAATTCCCAGTGATCCCTGAGGTAAGTCCCCTCGCCTCCTGCCGAGGCGAAGTTCACGGGCCGCGAGGGGTGGATCGTGAAGCGCTCCGCCTCAAGGTCCTCGGCGAGGTCGAGGCAGCTCCTCATCCTAACCATTATGCCCTCCATTACCTCGGGGTAGGGCGTGATGAGGCTCAGGTAATCAGAGGGTGCATGGAAGGAGATAGAGACACCATGGTCCTGAGCGTACTCGCGTATCCTCCGCCTCTCGTCCCTGCTGAGCTGCTCAGGCCAGAACTTTGGGATCATCAGGTCTGGGACGATGTAGCCGAAGCCGTGGGCCTCTGCGAAGGAGATGGCGTCGAAGATGTCTCTATCGTAGACGACGTGGTATCCGAACCGTTCCCGCGGGAAATCCATGTGCATGTCCCCACCTGTAAGGGGCGAGCCGAGGTAAACTTTTTTCGAGTAAACCCCTTCATGATCTAGTGGTGTGTGTCTTGTCAATCGTAGAGTTTGAGGGGAAGAAGCCGAAGGTCCACCCCTCAGCCTTCGTGGCCCCGGGCGCCTGGGTCATAGGCGATGTCACGCTGGAGGAGGAGGTCAACGTCTGGACCGGAGCCGTCATCAGGGGCGACGACGACTCGGTCAGGATAGGGGCGAGGACGACCATCCTTGAGAACTGCGTCATAGAAGCTCCAACAGGCAACCCCGTCTCAATAGGCGCCGACACCATCGTCAGCCACTCAGCCGTGGTCCACGGCGCGATGATCGGTCAGGGGGCGATCATAGGGATAGGCGCCATTGTTCTGGATAGGGCGGAGGTCGGCGAGGGGGCGATGGTCGGCTCAGGCGCCCTCGTCTCGCCAAGGGAGGTCATTCCGCCGAGAAACCTCGCCCTCGGCGTGCCCGCGAAGCCTGTGAGGGAGGTGAAGGAGGGCGAGGTCGCCT
>CAZYUK010000380.1:0-1528 GCA_964650675.1 uncultured Candidatus Bathyarchaeia archaeon | reverse complement strand
GTACCTGTCTATGAGGCGCTCAACGGCATCGAACCTATCGCCGTATCTCCTGTTCATGATCCTCCTCCCTCCCCTGCCAACGAGGTAGGCCGAGAGCTCCCCCACAGCGCACCCTACGCCGCTCACGAGCCCAAGGATGAGAGGGTCGAGAGTAGCCCCGAAGGCGTATACCACGAGGGCGAATGGAATGGGCAGCAGGATCGTTATGTTGCCGAGGAAGCAGATGGCGAAGGCACCGAGGTAACCGTAGCTCTGGACCACCCAGTCCATCCAGGCTATGATTTGTGACAACGCCCTCCCTGATTGCGCTATGCTCTGCGGCTATTTGACATTAGCACCCAAACACGAAATGTGAATGAGATGATAGTGGCCTAGAAATCTCTCTCCATCAGCGTCAGCATCTTGTATGAGCCCTTTTTCTTGGCGATCTCGTAGACTCTATTGGCGACTATGACGTCCTCGAGGGCCAGCCCGATGTTTATGGCGAGTATCCTCTCCTCGTCGTTCTCCCTTCCCTGTTTCTCTCCGCAGACGATGTCGCCGAGCTCCGCGTAGAGCCTAGGCATGCCATCTGGGAAGGCGCCCTGCTCATGGAAGTGCATCGTCTGCTCCCAGCTGTCTGTGACGAACTTGTCGGCGGTCAGGATGGCGTCCCCGTACCAAGCCCTGCTCGCCTCCAGGCCCATGCCGAGGCAGCCCTCGTCGAACCACTCGTTCTTAACGAGAGGCTCAGGAAGCCTCTGGGTCGCGGTCAGGATTATGTCAGAGCCCTTCACCGCCTCCTCGACGCTGCCGCAGACCTTGATATCGAGACCAAGCTTTTCGAAGTCGGCCTTATATCGCCTCGAGGATTCGGGGTTGATATCGTAGACTTTAACCTTCCCGAATCCCGGCAGCACCTCCTTGAGGGCGGGCAGGGTCATCCTCCCCTGAACGCCCGCGCCTATGATGCCGAAGACCTTTGAGTCTTTCTTGGCGCAGTACTTGGCGGTGATGGCTGAGACCGCGGCGGTCCTCGCGGCCGTTATCCACCTGCAGTCCATGACGGCGAGGGGGAGGCCGGTCTCCATGTCGTTCACCACCATGATCCCCGCGATCTGGGGGAGGCCGAGACCCCTGTTCGAGGGGTAACCGCTCACCCACTTCAGTCCGCCTATGCCGAGCCCCCTGAAGTACGCTGGCATCGCGTGTATAAACGAGTCCGACTTAGAGTGTATGCCGGGCTTGGGCGGATTCTCGACCCTCCCTCTCCCGTGCTCGTCGAGCCCCTTTTCGACGAGGTCTATGACCTCCCTGAGAGGGAGGTTTAAGCCCAGGATCTCCTCCTGAGACATGTATAGGAACTCGACACGCTTCATAGAGCCACCACAAACAGCTGGAATACCTGAAATGAGGCCGCTACATTAATATTTTATTTTCTGCGACATACGGAAGTCGGGTTGGCGTCTCGTGAAGGGGCTTAATTAAAAAATTATGGTTTCGAGGTCTATTTCTTCGACTTCTTGAGCTCATCGGCCTTCCTGTCGAA
>CAZYUK010000379.1:0-1529 GCA_964650675.1 uncultured Candidatus Bathyarchaeia archaeon | reverse complement strand
CTTGAGAGTAGAGGGGAGGTGGCTGCGCGTTGACCGAGAGGCGCGTCAAGTACGTGAGCGTGGAGATCCAGGGCGAGACCGCGAGGCGGCTGCAGGAGCTCCAGTGCCGAGGCTTAGTCTCCTCGACGAAGGACGCGGTGATCCAAGGGATCAACCTCCTCTACGAGCGTTTTCTCCAGATGGACCTGAAGGTCATGGAGGCCCGAGGTGACGGGAGTTGATGAAGGAACGCGTCCTGGACATGACCTTGGACGAGGCCGTCGAGGCGTTCCAGCCACACAGGTGGAAGTTCTACAGCGTAGAGGAGAGCAAGGTCAAGGTCGAAGTCCCCAGAGGCCTCGGAGAATCATTCGTCGTCGAGTTCCCCTACGCCAGCGACGCTCAGCGCGACGAGACCACGAGGAAGCTCCACGAAGCTGGCTTCCGCAGGCAAACAGTACGCATGACCTCCGAATGGTAGGAGACCGATGCCTTGCCCAAGACTTTAGCCGAGGTGGAGAAGGCCTTCGGCCCCGACGCCGTCATCTTAGAGTTTGAGCAGAAGGGGGACATCGTTGAGATTCAGCCCCAAAAGCGTCTCGAAAGGAACAAGTGGGAAGACCTGTACCACAGGGTCGTCCAAGTGACTTTGGGCGGCCGATACTCGCCTGAACGCGGCCGCTGGGTCGTCAAACTCGAAGCTGATGTGGGAAAGGGTCCTAATGCTTTCATACCCGTCTCGGAATTGCCTACGAGGCCTGATGGGCGCGTTGACATCGAGGCCGCTGCAGGGCTGAAGCCTCTGGCTCAGGACGAGGTGCTGTGCGTCGAGCTTGGGAAGCTGAAGCCGAACAGGTATAACCCCAACGAGATGAGCGAAGAGGAGTTCCAGGCGCTACTGGAGAACATGCGGAAGGAGGGGCCCAACGGGACTGATCCCCTCCTGATCAGGCCCATTGGCGTCGATGATTGGGAGATCATCGACGGGTTCCACCGATACAAGGCCGCGGGCATCCTTACTTGGCCCAGGATCAGGTGCATGGTCAGGACGGTGGACGAGGATCGCGCCCAGGAGATCAACTACGCCAAGAACAAGCTGAGAGGAAGCATCAACCCGTGGAAGGAGGCCCACCTATTCGATTCGGCATGGCAGAAACTGGGTGCGCAGAAAGCGGTCGCAGATAAGTTCGGAGTCACAGTAGATTACGTCAAGCATAGGCTGGCTCTCGCCAAAGTTCCCGAGGAAATAAGGCAAAAAGTGCCACGTGGCACTTTTGTTTCTGTCTTAGAGGTATTGGCCTCCGTCGACGACCCCGCGAAGCAGACTATCCTAGCGAATCGGATCGCCAAGGGCGACTGCACGGTAAGGGACACTGAGGAACTCCTGAGGACGCTCGAACAGTATCCCTCCGAGCCTTCGACGCCTGAGGTTCAGGAGAAGGCCAAGCATCGAGAGCTGGTGCCGCCATGCGAGGGCTGCACCAATAACCCCAACTGCAGTGGGGACCACTTCTACCTCAGCGCCGACGGCACAAAATACATCTGCGACA
>CAZYUK010000378.1:0-1531 GCA_964650675.1 uncultured Candidatus Bathyarchaeia archaeon | reverse complement strand
TCGTGACGAGGCTCATCGAGTCGGTGTGCGCAATAGACTGGCCGAAGGACATGCTCGAGATACTGGTCCTCGACGACAGCAGGGACGACACAATCGACATCGTGGATAGAGAGGTCGGGTTCTACAGGCAGAGGGGCTTCAACATCGACGTCGTCAGGAGGCCGAACAGGACCGGCTTCAAGGCCGGGGCGCTCCAGGAGGCCCTGCACCACACGCATGGGAAATACATCGCGATACTCGACGCCGACTTCGTGCCGCCGACCAACTTCCTCGAGAGGACCGTTGCAGTCCTCGAGGCGGACCCCGGCCTCGGCTTCGTCCAGGCCCGATGGGGGCACATAAACAGGGGGTACAGCCAGTACACCGAGGCCTTCGCCCTTGGAATAGACGCCTATCACGTCGTCGAGCAGTCGGCTAGGAGTGCAATGGGCCTTATATTCAACTTCAGCGGCTCCGCCGGCGTCCTGAGGACCGTCGCGGTGAAGGAGGCGGGCGGCTGGTCCTCGGACACCCTGTCGGAGGATCTGGACATCAGCTACCGCATACAGCTGAAGGGGTGGAGATCGCTCTACCTGAAGGACTACATCGTCCTCAGCGAGGTGCCTCCCACGATGTCGGCATTCAGGATGCAGCAGTCGAGGTGGGCGAGGGGAAGCATCCAGTGCGCCAAGAAGCTGATCGGTAAGGTCTGGGCCTCGCCTAACCTGAACCTCCTCCAGAAGGTCGAGGGCACGCTCCACCTCAGCTACTACACGATCAGCCTATGGATGTTCCTCGGCCTCGTTGTGACGGTGCCACTCCTCGCCCTGAATAAGTTCCCATACGTGACGAACCCTGTATACCTTGCCCTGTTCGGCCTCCTCACGGTGAGCTCCTTCACGCTCTACTACATGGCGCTCAGGATGCAGAAGTTCGAGTTCAGGAAGAAGGTCCAGTTCATGGGTCTCCTTTGCCTCATAGGGTACGGCCTCTCAGCCAAATGTGGCATAGAGATGATCAAAGGGCTATTCGTGGACGGTGGCTCCTACGAGAGGGTCCCGAAGTACAACATAACGAAGAACACGGACAGTATGGAGTCGAAGTCCTACAAGGTGTTCCACGCCATGCCATCGCTGGAGATCTTCTTCATGCTCTACGCGGCCCTTGGCCTCTTCTTCGCCGCCGTGTACGGCTCCTACGGGGTCATGCTCTACCTACTCATCTATCTCGCCGGCTACCTTACTGTGGCGTTGAGCTTGAGATAGTCGTCGCATCTAGATTAGAAAAGATAAAATACTCGTAATCCATTAGGTTCAGAGCCTCTAGGAACAAAGGTGTGCGTCGATGTCTCTCAGGGACCCCTTCAAGATCGAGCTGGCCAGGAGGGCCAGGATCGAGAAAACCATATGCAGGACTTGCGGCGCCTCGAACCCGAAGAACGCCACGAAGTGCAGGAAGTGTCACAGCAAGAATCTCAGGGCGAAGAGGGCTAAAGGCAGGGCGAGGTAAAAGGGACTGGAGCGAGCCTCAGGATCAGGGCTCATCAAGGTCG
>CAZYUK010000377.1:0-1531 GCA_964650675.1 uncultured Candidatus Bathyarchaeia archaeon | reverse complement strand
CGCTCTCGGCAGCGGCTTTCCGGCGATCGTAACAGGTGAGATAGTGAACAACCTGGGCTGGGGCGGACGCGGCCTCGTGGACTATTGGACATGCAGCGAGATCGTGGGCGAGAACAGGCCGAGCCCGGCGATGATAAGGATGGCGATGAGGCACACAGGCGTCAGGGACCCCGCCCAGGTCGCTAAGGTCGACGACACGGCCATAGGCATCGAGGAGGGCCACAACGCCAAATCCTTCACAGTCGCCGTCCTCACCGGCACCCAGAGGAGGGAGAAGATCGACGCGGCGAAGCCCGACGCGATCATTCCCAGCATAAGGGAGCTCCCATCCCTCCTCGAGAAGCGCGGGATGATCTGATCCCCTAACTCTCCTTCTTCTCCGGCTCTTTGACGTATAAGTAGATCATGAGCAACGGCGCCCAGACCAGGGCGAGCTGCATGTAGAACGGGAAGCTGTGGTTCACGTTGTCGTACATCCAGCCGCCGAGGAGCTGCCCGACGGCGAGGGCCACCATGTTGAAGAAGCCTGTCGAGCCGTTCACCTTCCCCCTATGTTCCCTTGGCACGAGGTCTGCGAACAGGGCGCTGCCGGCTCCGTTCACGAGGATCTGGAGTAGACCGACGAGGCTCATGGCGACGATGAGCCTCCAGAAGTCGCCCCAGATGAAGAGGGGAACCGCGACCATCCAGAGGAGGAAGGCGGCCATCAGGGGCTTCTTCTTCCCGACCTTGTCCATGATCTTGCCACTTGGGATGGCGAGGACGATCATCGTGACGAATAGTGCGGTCATTAGGTAGCTGAAGGCGACCTCGCCTATGCCGAGGTCCCTTATGATGTAGAGGGTGAACACGGGCTGGAACATCCCTATTATGAAGCTCATCATGGTGTTCGCCAAGAAGAGGACGAAGGCCGACCTGGGGACCAGCCCCCAGACGTTGACGCTCTCCCTCATGGACTTCGGATACGAAGCCGTCATCTCCGACAGGTTGATCCTCGTCGGATTCTCGACTGTCTCCTTAAGTCTCGTACGCATGAGGGCGGCGCCGAGGAAGCCTACGATCATCAGCCCGTAGCCCAGCCTCATGCTCGGGATCAGTCCCATCTGGACGTAGAGCAATCCGGCTATCAGGGGGGCCGGGGTGGTGGATACGCTGGCTATGAGGTTGATGATGCTGAACGCCATGCCTCGCCTCTCCTTCGGCACAGAGTCCGCGACGATTGCGTTGAGCGCCGGACCGTAGATGTTGGTTAAGCCTACCGTCACGGCGCCCAGCAGTATCCATTCCCAGCTCGGGGCCAGGGCGTAGAAGATGCGGGCCATCGCCGCCACGAAGGTCATAGTGGATATGAGCCATTTCCGCCCGTATTTGTCGGCGAGGTAGCCGCCCGGTATCTGGACGAGTCCACGGGCCAACATCTCGACGGCGCCGATGAGGCCTATGCTCGCCGCCGTGCCGCCGAGGGCCTGGACGTACAGGGGGTAGTAGGTGGCGGGCATCTCGCTGAAGAAGTCGAGGATGAGCCAGCTCA
>CAZYUK010000376.1:0-1535 GCA_964650675.1 uncultured Candidatus Bathyarchaeia archaeon | reverse complement strand
TGTGGTAAACCGTCAGGCCGAGCAGGCCGCCCCTGAGGTGCTCGTCCCAGTAAGGCGCCCTCTCCCCCACCATCATGTGTGGCATGAAGATGAGGCCGTCGCTGCCAGGAGGCACCTCTTCCGCCATCCCGTCCAGAAGCCTGTAGGCGTCCTCCCCTGTCTCCTCCGCCCGCTCCCTCTCCGCCGCCCCCAGCTCGTCCCTGAACCACCTGACGCAGAATCCGGCCGTCGCGATGCCGGTGAAGGAGTAGAGGTGCCTCCTCCCCTCCAAGACGTATGGGAAGTTCACCATCCGTTGGGAGAGCCTGGGCCTGTGGCTTATGAAGCCGTTGCACATGCTGGTCCCGAGCATGGACGCCAGGTCCCCGTCCAGGATCGCGCCTCCGGCGAGGGCGCTGACCGCGGCGTCTATCCCGCCGGCGCAGACAGGCGTGCCCGGCCTGAGGCCTGTGAGCCTTGACCCCTCTGAGTCGACCTCCCCCACGACCTCCTCCGACGAGCTGATCCTCTCCGGGAAGAGGCTCCTCGGGATGCCGAGTTCCCCCATCATGCGCTCTGACCAAGTCCTCCTGTGGATGTCGAAGATGCCTCCGTAGTTGCCTGCGCTCGAGTAGTCGACGCTCTCCTGGCCCGTGAGGCCCCTTATGCAGTAGGCGTTCGGGGTCTCGAATCTCCGCACCCTCCCCCAGTTGTCGGGTTCCTTCTCCCTCAGCCACAGCATCTTCGTGTAGCCATAGTACGGATCGACGACGTTCCCCGTCTCCCTGAAGAGGGCGTCCACCCCTATCCTCTCCTTAACCCACCTGCACTCGTCTGTCGCACGTCTGTCCGCCCATATCATGCAGGGGCGGATTGGCTTCATCTCCCCGTCCAGGGGGATGCCGCTTCCACCGTAGAGGCTGCTTATGCTCAGGCCGACCACGTCACCCGGGGCGATGCCTGAGTCCTTGACCGCCCTTTGGATGGTATTGTAGGCGGCGTCTGCCCATACATCGGGCCACTGCTCCGCCCAACCCTGCCTCGGCGTGAGGACGCCGTACTCCTTGAATGCCGATGCCTTGACCCTCCCCCCAAGGTCGACGACGACCGTCTTGGTGCCGAGGGTGCCTATGTCAGTGCCTACAAGGTGGGACAACTCAGGCACCTACGAGGGCTTGGAGTACTTCCGGCCTTCCCTGTCGTATATCGTGTAGCCTATGTCAAGGCGGTGGGCTACCTCCGTCAGGACCGGCGTGAGGTCGCCGTATGCGAAGCCCAGGTGGTTGCATGGCCAGACGCCGATTAGCTCCTCGTCCGGGATGGGTATCCTGCCCTTGATTATCGGCCATGAGGGGTTGTACCTGTCGTGCTCCTTGGGGTCGACGTCCAGCGTCTCTATGACGGTGGAGACCAGCCTGTACCTCAGGTTCTCCCTGCCGAGGCGTGCGACGGTCATGAGGTTCCCGCCGGGGGTCCTGCCCCTGACGCTGCTGCCGCCCGCGTCGTAGAATATCTCCTGCCCCATGTACTCCACCCTATCCAGCTTCTCATTTGAC
>CAZYUK010000375.1:0-1537 GCA_964650675.1 uncultured Candidatus Bathyarchaeia archaeon | reverse complement strand
CGTCGCCATTTCGAGCTTGCTCAGGAGCTCGACGGCGTTCTTCACCGCGTTGGCGTTGAAGTGGTTGTTGAAGTAGCCGTATGTCCTCTTCGCCTTCCTCTCGATCTCCTTCACCTTCGGCGTCCAGTCGTCGAGCTGGTCGCCTGAGTACTCGTAGTCGTACCAGATCCGCTTACCGTGGCCGTGCCACCTGACGTAGGCGAAGTCTGCCGTCACGTGGGTCTCGGGAGGCAGGAGCGGCTCGTCGACTATGGTGTACGCTACGTTGTGCTTCCCGAGCATGCGGTAGGTCTCCTCCCTCATCCATGAGCCGTGCCTGAACTCCACCGCCCACTCGTGGTTATCGGGCAGAACCCCGAGGAAGGACTCCAGGTCGCCGGCGTTCTCCTCGTAGCTGAACTTCGGCCTAAGCTGGATCAGTATTGGGCCCAGCTTCTCGGCGAGAGGCTGCATCAGGTGGATGAACCTCCACATGTCGTCCTCGACGCCCTCCCCCAGCTTCAGCCACTTGTCGTGGGTGATCAGCTGAGGCAGCTTGGCCGCGAAGACGAAGCCCGGAGGAGCGTACCTCGCCCAGCCCTCAACCATCTTCTCCGAGGGGTAGCTGTAGAACGTGCTGTTGATCTCGGTCGTGCGGAAGACCTTGGTGTACTGGGTGAACATCCCCTCCTTCCTCGCGTAGAAGGGGCCAACCCACTCGTCGTAGCTCCAGCCGCTGGTGCCTATGAGGAGGCTCATTCTCTCAACCCCGTGATCCTAGCCTCCGGCCGGGCTTAAAGCCTTCACCGTGGTCTACCCGATGCGAAGAGTCTAAAACCAGTTAAGCCGATCAGACTCCTTGAGGCTGTTCGGGGATGAAGGTGAGGAGGCTAAGGGAGGAGCCCGGCGAGCCCGAGAGGGAGGAGGGCTCCAGCGGGGTCAGCTCCGTCGACCTGGTGCTCAAGAGGGAGGACATCTCGGGCTTCAGCAGCCGGATCATGAGGATAGAGCCGGGCGGACACACCGCCTTCCACGGCCATGAGAGGGAGCACGTGGCTGTCGTCCTCAGGGGCAGGTGCAGGGCCGAGACAAACGCCGGCGTCGTCGACGTAGGCGAGGGATGCATAGTGACCATCCTGCCCGGCGAGGCGCACAGGTTCGGCAACCCGGGGAAGGAGAGGCTGGCTCTGCTCATCATGAACCTTTTCCCAGCAGAGGCGAAGAAGGAGGAGACGGGGGAGGCTAAGCCTGAAGACGATTGAGGAGGGCGGCGGCGAGCTCCTCGGCTGGATGGACCCCGACGAGGCACGGGCGTGGATGGCGGGGCACAAGAGCAGGAGGCTCATGGACAAGAGGATGCCCCTGAGGGAGGCGGTCAGCAGGTTCACGAGGGACGGCGACTACTGCGCCTTCGGTGGCTTCGGCCACATCAGGTTCAGCATGGCGGCCATATACGAGCTGATAAGGCAGAGGAGGAGGCACCTCGCCATCGCGGGAAAGACCGCAGTGCACGACGTGGACGTCCTCATCGCCTCAGGGGTCGTGGACAGGGTCGACT
>CAZYUK010000374.1:0-1553 GCA_964650675.1 uncultured Candidatus Bathyarchaeia archaeon | reverse complement strand
GGGCGGCGTATATAGGGGGCATGGATGGCGTCTCAAGCATCATCGGCGCCGAGATAGTTGGGGCGCCTGCTATAGGCACGATGCCACACGGGTTGATAGTCACATTCGGCGACCAGGTCGCCGCCTGGAAGGCATACGATGAGGTCATGCCTGAGGGGACCCCGAGGACTGCCCTCGTTGACACCTACTTCGACGAGAAGACCGAGGCGATAATGGCGGCGGAGGCCCTAGGCGACAGGCTTCAAGCCGTGAGACTCGATACACCCGGTTCACGGCGGGGAGACTTCGCCAAGATAATCCAGGAGGTGAGGTGGGAGTTGGACCTCCGAGGCTTCATTGGGGTTAAGATTTTCGTCTCGGGTGGCCTTGACGAGTATAGCGTTAGGGCGCTGGCTGAGGCTGGGGCCGACGCTTTCGGCGTTGGGACTTGGGTCAGCGGCGGGCCGACGGTCGACTTCGCACTCGACATCGTCGAGGTTGAGGGTAGGCCCTCTGCGAAGAGGGGTAAGCTTGGGGGCAGGAAGCAGGTCTGGAGGTGCAGGGACTGCCTCACTGACTCCGTTAGGCCGGCCGCCGAGGAGCAGCCGAGGTGTCCAGCCTGCGGAGGTGAGACGGAGGCAATGCTCAGGCCACTAATCAAGGACGGCAGGGTTGTGGCCGAGCTCCCTCCGTCGAGAAAGATCAGGGAGTACGTCCTCGAGCAGCTGATGAAGAAAGCCTAGACTCCGTGACCGCAGATGATGGAAAGGAGCCAGGTCAAACCCTTCGCGATCGTGGCCATCCTTGTCATCCTTGGCTTCGGAGCCGGATACATGACTAGGCAGGGGGAGGTCACCAGGCTTCAGAATGAGGCGTCTAGGTTAAGGGAAGAGGTTGAACATGCCGAGGCACCATCGTACAAGATCGGTGTAGCCTATCCCTTCAGCGGCAGGCTGAGATGGTGGAGCGAGGATGCCGTCCCAATCCTCGAATCGGTGAAAAGAGACCTCGAGATGTTCCTTGCTGAATGCGGCTCGGAGGCGAGCTTCAGCTTCCTTATCGCCGACACCAACTCGACCAGCGAAGGTGCCCTGAAAGCTGTCAAGAGGCTCGTTGGCGAGGGCGCGCAGATGATCGTTGGACTGCCGACCTCGGGGGAGGTTGAGGGCGCCTTGGCTTACCTCGCCCAGGTTGGTGTGCCGCTGATCAGTCCCTCATCCACGTCGAGCGGTCTCTCGAAGCCGGATAATGTCTTCAGGCTTTCGACGCCTGAGAACTACCGCGCCGTCGTCGGGGCCGAGCTTGCGATCAGGCTCGGGTACACGAGCGTCTTCGTCGTCTACAGAGACGACGATTGGGGGAGGGCCTACGCTGACGCGGTCTCCGAGGTCTTCGGGGGAAAGGGGCTGAGCTCTTTCAAGAGGTCCTTCCCGCTCTCTCACCCCGGTTACATGAACTACTCGTCAACCGTGGCGGAGCTGGAGGGAGAGGTCTCAGTCAGGTCGGATAAGGTGCTTGTCTACCTCGTCGCATGGGAGAATGAAGACTACAGCATAATGAACGAGGCGAGGAAG
>CAZYUK010000373.1:0-1558 GCA_964650675.1 uncultured Candidatus Bathyarchaeia archaeon | reverse complement strand
CTAACGACTGCCTCACCCTTCTCGTATCCGCCGTCCAGCATCATCCTCCAGCGCCTTAGCTGCTCCTCCGGGGGAAGCTCCCTGCACGGGCAGGGTTTGCTCGCCATGTACAGATCCTTGAAGGCTTCAACGTCGCAGGTGCACACGTACGCCTTACCCATGCCCAGGAGCTTCTCGGCGTACTCGTAGTAGATGGGGAGCCTTTCGCTCTGCACGTACTTCTCGTCTATCTTGACGCCCAGCCACTCTAGGTCCTCTACTATCGCGTCGTACATCTCGGGGATGGGGGGCTTGACCTCAGCGCTCGTATCCTCGAACCTGAGGATGAAGTGGCCGCCGTACATCTTGGCATACTCGTCGCAGAAGATGATGGGCTCAGCTGAGCCCAGGTGCAGAGCGCCGTCCGGGTTTGGGGCGAACCTGGTCTTCACCATGGGCCAGGCGTCCACGTTCTCAAGAGGCGGGAGCCGCTTCTTCTCCTCCTGCACCTTCCTCCGGTCCAGTAGTTCCGGGTGGTTCTCCTCTATGAAGCGCTGCTGCCGCTCAGGCGTCCACGAGTTCACCTCCCTGATGGCCTGCTGTATGATGGGCATGGCCTCCTTGACGCGCAGCTTGAGCTCAGGGTACTCGGCCATCAGCTTACCTATGACTGAGCTGGGCTGGGCCTTGCCCTCGAACATGGAAGCGTTGTGGGCCGCGTACTTTGTGGCGGCCGCCCTGATCTCCTCGTCACTCGTGGACACGTCTAGTCCCGTGAATTGAAGACTCGGAGGTCATTTATTCATTTCCCTAGTACTCGCGGTTGACGAAGTAGTCCACGAGGATTCTGAGGTCGTTCTTTGCGGCGCTGTCAGGTAGTTTATCCAGCATAACGTAGGCGCTGTCCATGTACTTCTTAGCCACGTCCTTGGCGTACTGTATTGAGCCTGAGGCGCTTAGAGCCTCCACGGCCTTGGTTATGGAGTCGTCGTCGGCGTCCTCGATGCCCAGGGTCCTCAGCAGGGTCTCCTTCTGCCTTTTTTTAGCGTACGTGAGGGCGTGGATGACGATGAGGGTTTTCTTTCCCTCCCTCACGTCGCTTCCCACGGGCTTGCCCAGCTTATCCTCATCGGCGGTCAGCCCAAGGATGTCATCTACTATCTGGAAGGCGATGCCTGCGTCCCACGCAAACTTACCTAGCGCCTCGATCTGATCTTCTGGTGCTCCTCCTGCTATTGCGCCGACCTCTGCGCAGGCCTTGAAGAGTGCGCTGGTCTTGGCGCTCACCATGGCTATGTACTCGTCCTCTGAGACGTCTTTGGCATCGGAGAACACCATATCGAGGGCTTGACCCTGGCAGAGGGTGAGGGTCGCCTCGGTGATCTTGTCGAAGCATCTGACGATGTCGGCGGGCCGCATGTTTCGGGGCGCGTGCTTGGCAACGATGTCGTAGACCTTGGCGAAGAGGAGGTCGCCGGCCAGAATGGCCATGGGTACGCCGTACACCTTGTGGACCGTGGGGTGTCCTCTCCTGAAGTCGTCGTGGTCCATGACGTCGTCGTGGACCAGGCTGAAGTTG
>CAZYUK010000372.1:0-1572 GCA_964650675.1 uncultured Candidatus Bathyarchaeia archaeon | reverse complement strand
AAGGCGTCCTTCCAGGCGTCGTGGGCGGTCCAAGCCGCCTCTGAGAGGGCGTAGTCGACCCTCGTGTACCCGGGCTTCGCCTCGGCTATGTTCCCGAGCCCCCGCTCCTCCTCGCTCCTGTTGTATGCGATGAAGGATGGGTCCATGGAGGCCCTGTTGAAGATGAGCCTCCTCTGGTCGTACCTCCCCAGCCTATCCTCGTCCACGGTGTAGGGGGGCTTCTCGGCCCTCCTGACATCGATGGCCGGCCTGTGTCTCACCCTCGACCTGACCATGATCGAACCAGAACCTGATGTAGGGGTTGACGATTTAATTCTTCGCACCGCCCCGAAGCCTTATAGAAGCTGGTCGGGCTACTCGATACCATGTGGACGGTCAACTCGGAGTCCGGCCTTATGCACGCGGTGCTGATTCAGGACTCCGTCGAGTCGTTCTGGGAGCGCCGGCTCCCGTTCGAGGGCATAGAGGCCAACCTCCAGCACCTCCCCCGCTGCGTCCACCCCCAGGCGGATGGCGGCCACGAGCAGTGGCTTCAACTCCCCAAGATGCTGCGGGAGGAGGGGGTACGCGTCTTCGAGGTCACTGGCATAATCGAGAAGGCGCTTGAGAAGGCAACCGTCAAGGAGCGGAGGGAGATCGTCGGAGAAATCTGGGTCGGCTTCCATAAAGCCCCTGAACCGGGGGAGTTGACCGTCGACCACCTCATCTACGGTTACCCATCGGAGCCCTACTATGATCCCGAACAGGGCAGGGTGGTGCTCCCAGACTTCCGCCGCGTCTCTTGGCCTTACAGCCGGGACACCAGCTTCACGACCCAGGTCGGCACCGTCGTCTGCAACATGCGCAGGTACAGCCGCCGCCACGAGCCGCGGGTGGTTAAGCTGGCCTACGAGCTCGACCCGACCCTGAGGGAGAAGGTCGAGCTCATCTGGGACGCCAACGAGCAGACCGGCGTCTCGACCGAGCCTCCCTGCATCGAGGGAGGCGACACACAGATAGTGGACGAGGAGACCGTGGCGATAGGCGTCGGGCAGAGGAGCACCCTGACGGGCTTCATGCGCTGCGCCGAGGAGCTCTTCGGGCACGATGTCGACGGGAAGCTGAGGTACGTCTGCGCCGTCAACCTCGCCGACTACCCTGCCGTAGACTACATGCACCTCGACGTCACCATCAACTACCCAGACACCGGCCGGGCGCTCGTGATGCCGTACGTCTGGGACTCGGAGCTGGTGAGGGACATGCCGCCTAAGAAGCTGCTGCTGAAGCTGCTGGAAGCCTTACGGGCGCAGAGCGACGCCGACTACCGCCCGATGGCGCAGCTCCTCCATCCTGATGGCTTCAGGAACGCGGGGCGCACTACCGTCTACGTGAACCGCGGCGGCAAGCCGGAGCCCTTGAGGACCGAGGTGAGCCTCGTCGACTTCCTCGTCAGGGAGGGGAAGCTAGAGCCGGACGGCGTCATGTACGTCGGCGGCAAACCCGAGAAGGAGAACGACGTGGGGCACCTCTACGCCGCACTCATGGAGCAGGCGCGTGGCGCCGGGAACATAATCACGCTGAAGCCGAAGACCG
>CAZYUK010000371.1:0-1582 GCA_964650675.1 uncultured Candidatus Bathyarchaeia archaeon | reverse complement strand
CGCTCAAGGAGGAGGTCCTGAGGAGGCTGCCCGGCCTCGTGGAGGGGCTGAACGTCGACACCATGGACGGCGTGAAGCTGACCAACAGGGACGGGAGCTGGATACTCATAAGGCCCAGCGGCACCGAGCCCGTGTGCCGGCTCTACGCGGAGGCCAGGGACGACGCCGCCGTTAGGGGCATCATGAACGAGTACAAGGAGAGGCTCAGGCGCCTGATCGAGGAGCTTGGGTGAGTCCTACCCCCGCCTTTTTTGAGCGCGGGGTCGCTCACCTTACCGCTGTGATAATAAGCATTTTCAGCCGCTCCACGGGCCTCTTGGCGAGTGTGCCGCGTCTCTGAACTGTTGGGCCGCGGCTGCGCGGAGGGCTTCGCTAGTCTGCTTCCCTTTGCTTCACCCTCAGCGTGAGTACGAGGATTATGCTAAGCAGGTTCAGGGCGGCGCATATGTAGAAAACATTGGCGGCCCAATAGGCACCGTAGATGAGCATGAAGGCTATCGGCCCTACGAATCCGCCGATGTCGTTGAACGTCCGGTAGAAGCCGACCACGCCTCCCCTGATGTTTGGGGGAGCCAGGTCGGTGAGGAGGGCTATCAGGGTCGTGAACCCGAACCCCTCGCCGACCCCCTGCAGCAGGGCGATGAGTAGCATGGCCCCGAAGCCGCCTATCAGGGTGAAGGCGAGGAAGGCCGACGCCGAGATAATGTAGCCCGCGACGAGGACCGGCTTCCTGCCCAGCCTGTCGGACAGTATACCCGCCGCCACGATGGATACCACCTGACCCGCTATCCTCGCGCTGAGCACCACGCCTATGGCCTCTATTGAGTAGAGCAGCCCCTCTCTCAGGTATAGCTGGAAGATCGTCTGGAAGACGCCTTGGTTGATGAAGTACCGTAGGAAGGAGCAGAGGCACACGGCTATTATACCCCAGCTCTCTAGGCCCCTGAAGACTTCGCGGAGGGAGAGCTCGTTCCCGGCTGATCTCTTCGCCGGCTCCCTGATGGTGCTGGACCTCCAGGCCACCGCGAGGGAGATGAGGGCCAGAGCCAGGCTGAAGTAGAATACCTGGCCTAAGGACACGTACGATGCGAGGTACGCGCCGGCGGGGGCGCCTATGAAGCTGCCAATAAACTCGAGCCCCTGGAACAACCCTAGGGCGCGCCCCCGCACACTCGTAGGCAGTATGTCCATCAGCAGGGCGTAGTTGTTCATGAAGTAGAAGGCGGTGCCCGCGCCCCAGATCGCCCTCCCAAGCATCAGCACGTAGATGTTCGTCGCGAAGGCGCAGAGTATGGGGCCGAAGGAGCTGAGGCCTATGCCGAATATGAGGAGCCTCCCCCTTCCGAGCCTGTCCGAGAGCATCCCAGCGGGGAGGTTCAGGAAGATTCGTGAGAGGAACCAGGCGGAGACGACCAGGCCGACGAGGACGCCGGACGGGTCGAGGTCCCGAGCCATTATGGGTAGGAAGGAGGAGGGGAGGCTCATCCCCATCATTATTGCGAAGACTAGGAACATCAGCTCATAGTAGACGAACGGCAGCTTCTCAGGCGCAAGTCGATCCAGCAATCTACCGCCTAGGCCC
>CAZYUK010000370.1:0-1585 GCA_964650675.1 uncultured Candidatus Bathyarchaeia archaeon | reverse complement strand
CTCTTGGTGCAGCTGTAAATCGGCAGCTGGTCGTTCCTCCCATAGCCCTGGTAATACTCCTCCACGACGAGGTAACCATCCCTGACCACGAGGCTGCATCGGGTCTGTGTGTTGCTCGCCCTGATGTCCGAGACCATGTTGGCCAGCACGTCCGCCCTGAGCCCGACCTCGTCGGGGGTCGCTGTTCGCCATCCGGATGTTGGATAGTAGGAGGGTAACGGCTCTCTTTCAGGTTGTTTCCAGGGCTCGAATTTCATGACAACCGCCGCTCCGATCAGGATCAGGGTGCCGACGACGAGGATGGCTCTTCTGTTGTCCACGGCGCATTCATCACCATTGAGTGGCTTCACTCGGATAAAACGCCTACTCACTCGTGATCCATGTGAGTTGACAAAACATGCTAAATAGTAGTCTGAGCGAAAGAGTCACCCATGAAACTGGGTTTCTACACGAACTACGACGAGAAGACGGTTGAGTTCGCCCACAAGGTCGGCTTCCGCTCGATGGAGCTCTCGGCCTGGCCCGACTCGAGCCTCAACGCCGACAATGTGACCGATAGGCGCATCGCGGAGGTGAAGAGGAACCTCAGGGAGCACGACGTAGAGATATCGGCCCTTGGCTACTACCCGAACTTCCTGGACCCAGACGAGGGGAAGGCGGAGGAGGCGGTCAGGTACTTCCACAAGGTGATGGAGCTGGCGAACAGGATGGGCGTTGAGGTCGTCTGCACATTCGCCGGCCGGGACCCTGACAAGTCCATCGGGGAGAACATCCCCCTCTTCGAGGAGGCATTCACCCCCATATGCGCTGAGGCGGAAAGGCGGGGCCTTCGGATCGCCATCGAGAACTGCCCCATGATGGACCGCTTCCGCCTCAGGGGCGAGAACATAGCGATAAGCCCTGAGGTCTGGGACGAGATGTACAGGGTTGTCCCCTCGAAGGCGCTGGGCATAGAGCTAGACCCATCACACATGGTCTGGCAGGGGATAGACTACATCCAGGCGATATACGACTACGGCGACCGCATCTTCCACATCCACGCAAAGGACATGGAGATCAACCGCAGGGTTCTCAGACGCGTCGGCATACTCGGCCAGGCATTCGGCGAAACCGTCGGCCTAGGCCACGGCTGGTGGCGTGCCCGCCTCCCCGGCTGGGGAGAGATAGACTGGCCCAAGTTCATCACCGCGCTGATAGAGGTGAACTACGCGGGCAACATCGACATAGAGCACGAGGACGACGTGTTCGCAGCGGCCGGCGCGCAGGAGAAGATCGACACAGAGTCGGGCATCGTGGATAAATATGGGCGAGAGGAGAAGGGGCTGATCCTGGGGTACAACACTCTATCTAAGCTGATTCCCCCGGGAGATTAGACACGGATCCGATCATCTCCTTTTTTCCGTCGATGAGAGATTGTAGCAGGAATCGCGTATTCGAAAAGACGCGCATGATTCGCACAATCCTCTGTTCGAGGAGAAAAAAATAAAAAACGATTCAACTCAGGCGGCTGCCCGCCTGCGGCTCACTTTCAGGCTTAGTACCTTCTCGGTGGCCTGTGCTTGGCGTAGCACTCCTGGCAGTAGAC
>CAZYUK010000369.1:0-1588 GCA_964650675.1 uncultured Candidatus Bathyarchaeia archaeon | reverse complement strand
CGAGGTTCTTCATGTACTCCACCTTCTTCACCGGCCTCCTCATCTTCTACCTCTCACAGTTCAAGGAGATTAACTTCTACAGCCTATACGCCCTCGTTACGATGTCGCTCTTCACAGCCATTCTGTGGTACGAGACTCTTCGGGTCTGGCAGCAGAAGCCATAGGCGCCCTGTTCAACTCGTTGAACGCCGTGTTCAAATACATTTCATTAAGTACGCCCGCCACGGCAATGTACCCTGAGGAACCGAAGGAGAGTGGATGAAAAAGATGGCTCACAAGACCAGTAAGATACTTGTCTACGGAGTCGTAGGCATCTTGGCCGCCGTGATCCTGTCTTCGTCCCTATGGATCCTGCCCGGACTCTTCATGCCTGTCAGCGGGGAGAGAGGCACGCTCTTGGTCAAGGTGACGGATGCGCCTGTACCAGACTTGCTGAACCTTAACCTGATGATAAGCAGCGTGAGCGTGCTCAACAGGACCGGCGGATGGATACCGCTGACAATCGAAGGCGGGGAAAAGTACTTCGACTTGCTTAAGCTCGTGAACATCACTGAGGATCTGGCCGTCGGCAGCCTGCCCGCAGGGAACTACTCGAAGATCAGGCTGCAGATAGTCGCCGCGAACGCCACGCTGGGAGACGGCACGCAGATAGACCTCAACGTACCCTCGGGGCACATCGATCTCCAGGTCAAGTTCGAGATCAAGAAGGGCGCGACAACGGGCCTGATCGTCGATATCACCGCCGACAAGGCTCAGATAGCCGAGAGGGGTAGGTCTGGGAAGCCAGCTAACCTTAACCCGCAGTTCAAGTTGGTGGTGATACCTCCGGAGGGACCAACATGATTCGGATATGCATGCTGCGGGGTGATGAATAAATGTCGAACCCGAAGACCCGTCTGGCCTTGGCCGTCATGGCGCTGACGCTCGCAGAGGAAGAAGCTGGGGAGGACGCCGTCAAGAATCGATACCTAGAATACGAGGCGGCCCTTGAGAGGGTCGCCGTGAGGCTCGGCATGACCGTAGGTGAGATGAACCTCTACCTCTGGTCTAGGAAGAAAGGCAGAGACATGAGGTAACCGACTTTTTTCCGCCCCCTGGGCGGCTCGGTCGTATTTTTTAGTATAAAAAGGTGGGGCCGCTTCTACAGGGGTATCTCCTTGATCATCTCGTCGTAGTGCGTCCTCATCTCTATGAGTTCCTGCCAATTTTCGTGGTAAAGCTTCGCAGCCTTGGCATCCTTCTCAGTAAGGGCGACGAACCTGTCCCATGTACCAAAGTCCTCGAACTCCATGTGCACCTGGTACATCCTCCGGTTCGCGCCTATACCGTGGTGCCGGTAGAGCCGCGTAGTTCCCAGTCCCTGCACGTTGGCCTGATTGTAGTGGATGAACTCCTTCGCCTTTCTCAGAAACTCCTCCTCACCGACGCCGTCCCTCAGATTGAAGCTCATGATCATGAGCGGCATCTCAGATCACATTGAATGTTGGAGGCAAGACAGTATTTATCTTTTCGTATTAATAAACGCTTGAAGCCTAGCATTTTCCAGGCCTTAAAATGATTAGTCTCCTTTGCGATTCGGTGAAATGAT
>CAZYUK010000368.1:0-1589 GCA_964650675.1 uncultured Candidatus Bathyarchaeia archaeon | reverse complement strand
GCACAGGCCGCCTAGGACGACCCCCCCGCCCGTCGTGGGCTTGGTGTGGCCGGCGGCGTCGCCGACGATGAGCAGGCCTCTGAAGCTGGTCCTCCTGAGCGGCCCGCCCGTGAGCACGGGGCCTCCGCGTGGGGCCGGGCTTTCCTCGATGCCGAACCTGGTCCTCAGGAAGGCAGCGAGCCTCTCCGGCGCGTGGTCGTAGGAGGCTAGGCCGCAGCGGGCGCGTCCCTCGCCGAGGGGTATCACCCAGGCGAATAGGCCCGGGGCGTATCTTCTGCCCAGCCAGACCTCGACCATGCTCGGCTCGGCGTCGGCCTTCACCTCGACGTTTAGGCCCGTGAGGGGGGCCTTGTGTTTGGGTGTTGTGATCTGTCCCAGCAGTTTCCTTGAGGCGCCCTCGTCGTCGATGACGATGGTTGAATCGATCTCGAAGCCCGTGCCCTTGACGCCGCCGACGGCGCCGCCTGAGGTGAGGAGTTCGTCGGCCCTCGCGCCTGTGATTATCTCTGCCCCGGCGTCCGCCGCCCTGTCCGCGAGGTGGGCGTCCAGGGCGGCCCTGTCGACGGCGTATGCCCTGGTCCTCTCGGCCCTGACCTCGATGGCGGTGCCTGATGGCGAGTATATCCTGCCTCCGGCTATCTCGTGCTGGATGAATTCGGGTGAGGGCTCTAGGCCGAGCCTCCTCAGCCCCTCTGCGCTTATGAGGCCTGCGCAGTGGTTGGGGACGCCGATCTTGGGGTGTTCCTCGATGACCTTCACGTCGTAACCTCTTGAGGCTATCTCGCGGGCGGCGATCAGTCCGGCGGGGCCCGCTCCAACTACGACGGCGTCGGCCCTCAAGCCGTTGACCCCTGGGCTATGTCCGCTTCACGGCTTCGGCGAACTCGACCTCTTCCAGCTCCTTGAAGAACCTGAGTACGTCGTTCGCGAGCGCCCTCTTGGCTATCTGGAGGTTCTCTGCGAAGAATAGTTCGTCTGGGACACCGACTTGGAGTGTCTTCTTCGTCTTCTTGAGGGTGAACTTGTCCGCGTCTGCTCCCGGGAACCTGCGCCTTATGAGCGCCTTGAGCTTCTGCTTCTCGTTGGCTATGAGCTCCGTGACCTTGACCGTGTACTGTATCTTCCTCCCGGCGAGGGGGTGGTTGTAGTCTACCTGTACCCTGCCTGCGCCTATGCTGCGGACGACGGCGGTTCTTCCGTCTATTTCGAGCTCCGCTCCCAGTGTTGGGTTTACTCCCTTGGACCTGAGCATCCTGAAAGGTATTGTCTGGACGTTCTCGGCGTCCCTTTCCCCGAAGGCCTCTGCCGGGGGAATCTCTATCTTGGTCTCCTCGCCCACCTTGAGCCCCTTGAGCCTCTCGTCCAGCCCCTTGAGGACCCATCCCTCCCCGACGACGATGAGGCGGGGGCCGTAGGTCCTCTTCTCGTCGTAGGTGCCCTGCTGCCTGGCCGTCTCCTCGCTGGTCGTGTCGAAGACGTCTCCCGTCTCCTCGGATCGTCCCGTGAGCTCGGCGAGTATGAAGTCGCCGACGTTGACGCCCTCGGTCCTCTCTGGCTTCTCCTCGACAGGCTTCTCCTTGGGTTTGGCT
>CAZYUK010000367.1:0-1607 GCA_964650675.1 uncultured Candidatus Bathyarchaeia archaeon | reverse complement strand
CTCTAGGGCCTTGAGGTGGAACATGGTAGTCACCCTGCCGCAGCCGATGATGCCCAGTCGAAGCATTACTTTTCACACCTAGACGGCTACCAGTTTAAGCGTTTTCATCGAGCCTTGTGATCCTCGTTCATGGTTACGCCGCCTCCTTTGAGCGAGCCTTACCGACTCCATGTAGCCGTAATGCAGGGTTATGGGGGCGCAGAGGAGGAGCTCGAGCCAGTATGTGGCGAGCCTCGTTAGGAGGGAGATGGCGGAGGCGACCGGCAGCGGCAGGCCGATGAGGACGAATCCCCCGGTCAGCCCGGCGTCCACGACGCCTAGGCCTCCGGGTATGACGAAGTTGAGCTGCTGGATGAACTCGACCACAGCATAGATCAGGATTATCAGCCAGATGTCGATGTGGACGCCCAGGCTACGGGCGACGATGAAGGCGGTCACGGAGCCCGAGCTCCAGTGGAGTGCTACGAGGATGAAGGAGAGGAGGTTGCTACCTATCCTCTTCCTGAGTTCACGGATCGACGACTCTATGTCGTCTACGACCCTCCCGAAGCTCCCCTCGGCCGAGTCCGCTCCGTATATCTTGTCGAATCCGTTCCTCCTCACCCAGGCCGGGCTTAGGCCGTATACCCTCCTGAGGAGCCTTGGGCTGAGTATTAGGCCGAAGATGATGCTCGATACAGCCGCCCAGATTATCTCGAACCATATCAGCACGGGCTGTATCGGTATACCGCCGCCTCCGAAGACCGTCACCATGACGGCCGAGAGGCCGATGATCATCCCGAAGGCGACGTTGTAGTAGGCCTTATGGATGAAGGAGCTCGATATCGCCTTCCCGATGCTCGAGTTCTCCCTGTCCCTGATGAGCTGGGCCTTGAGCACGTCAGTGATCATGGGGAGCGGTAGCAACCAGGTAATGAAGAGGCTGGCGTAGGTCACCTGCGTAGCCTCCCAGACGCTGACCTTCACCCCTAGTGCTCGGAGCAGTACATACCAGGAGGCGGCGTAGAGGAAGAGGCCGAGGTAGTCGACCATGATCGCTAAGAGGTAGTAAACTGGATTGAAGCGCCCGACCTCGAAGAGGACGCTGAACGGGTTCGAGTAGGCGAGGTAGGCCATGAATATGGCTACCCCTAGGATGGTGACCAGCAGCCCTCGCTTATCCGCCATCAACTCAGGAGCCCACCCGTCTAATCGTCTTTTTTCGATAAATATTTGACGTTGCGGCGACGCTGGGGTACGCACAATATTATAGCCCAGCGTGGTTGGATCGTCTTGAGCGACACTTGGCGACGATCAGGCCGGCCAAGCTCGATGACATAGGGCGCATCCAGCGGTTAGAGGCGAGGACGTACGCCGAGCCCTGGCCACGCGCGATGTTTCGCCTGATGCTTGAGAGGGCTCCGGGGCTCTTCCTCGTCGCGGCCTCGGACGATGAGATCGTCGGCTACGCCGTGGGTGAGATAGAGGTGCGCCGCGGCTCGTTGGCGGGCCACGTGATGAACCTCGCCGTCGAGGGGTCGCGGCGGAGGAGGGGCGTGGGCCAGGCCCTCCTCGAGGAGCTCGAGGCGCGGCTCACGGATAAGGGCGTAGTCCTCATCTTCCTCGAG
>CAZYUK010000366.1:0-1612 GCA_964650675.1 uncultured Candidatus Bathyarchaeia archaeon | reverse complement strand
AAGAGACAGCCGAAGAGGAGGAGGCCCCTGGACCAGCCGAGGGGGTAGAGGTCCGGCCTCCTGACCGGGTAGACTATGACCTCCTTTATCGCCATCTTGGCGTCATCGAGCCCCGCGACCTCCGTCCACTTCACGTTCGGCCTCTCGATCGGCTCCCTGGCCTCAGGCGTCTCCATGTCGGAGACGGTCGTCTGGGTCTCGAACGTGGTGAACTTCTCGCCGAATGAGTCGTCGCCGGACTCCCCGGACTTGAGGAACCTTATCCTCTCCTGGTAGGTGGTCACCTTCTCTATGTAGAACTTGTTGAAGGTATAGTCGGGGTAGAGCTTTATCAGGCGCGTCAGCTGCTCCACGGCCCTCTTATAGCACTCTGTGGCCTTCTCCCTCTCCCCCACCTTATCGTACTGGACTGCCTCGGCGGCGTAGTGCATGGCCTCCTGCTCTAGCTGAGTCGCGACGCTCATGCCACGCACTCCTCCATCCTGACGCGGTTCTTGACGTTGAGGTCATCAAGCATCTTCACGACATCATCGGATAGGACAGACCAGTCTTCCGATCTGGAGGCGCCGTCCCCGTGTGGCTGCCTCTGAGCCTCCGCCCGCCTCGAGGCCGGCTCGTACGCGAAGACCTCCAACGGGCGCTCGAGCACATTCTGTGTGACCTTGATCGGGGGCTCTGGGAAGCTGCTCTTGATGTTCCCCTCCACCAGCTCGGAGACCTCCCTGAGGATGTCCTGGCTCTCCTGGCTGCTTGCCGAGAGCGCCTGCTCAAGGCTCGGCTGGCTGAGATCGAGCCTGCTGCTCAGCAGCGTCTCGTTGGTCACCGAGAGGAGCTGCTCAAGCTCGGCGGTGAACTGGGGTATCACGCCCCTGACATCGACGGAGATGTCCTGGATGACCTTGGACACGGGTTTCAGGTCAATGAACAGGTTGTAGAGCTCTATGAAGCTCTCGAACCTGATGGTTACGCAGTCGATGACGAGCTGGCTCTGTGAGATGACCCTCTTCAGTTGCCGTACCCTGCTCAGCTCGTTGGCGTAGATTTTCGCGCGGAGCATGTCGGACCTCTCGAGGGCCCTCGTGCACATGTCGAAAAGGGTTCTGTCCCTCTCCTTCAGGTTCGCGGACACCTGGTTCAGCTGGGCGCTTTGCTTCCTCAGCTTGGCTATGGTCTCCGGATGTGGGGCGGGAGCCCCTTCCTGGCGGGTGGTGAACTCCATTTCTACACGCTCCGGCGATTCAACAGATGGACGAGTAATTCGTCCTCGGAAATACACGACTAAAATAAGGCCTAATGCCTAGCTTTCGATTAATCATAAGATTCAACATGGCCTGATCTCTCAGGCTTTTCCTAAAAAAGGAGGGGGAGGGGGTTTTCCGGCTCATGCTGTTCGGCTGCCCCCCTTAGACGCGGTCGGTGAGGGTGCTTCCCAGCTGCCCGGCCTTGCCTGGCAGCTCCGGGAAGGTATCCTTCATCCTCGACTCCGCTATGGTCTGGGCTTCCTCCAGGATCTTCGCAGAGTCCTCGTTGACCGACTCGAAGTTGATCGTCATCCCCGTCACAGCGCCAGCGTCCACGACGATGCCGCTGAGGAGGTTACCGATCTCTCCGA
>CAZYUK010000365.1:0-1614 GCA_964650675.1 uncultured Candidatus Bathyarchaeia archaeon | reverse complement strand
CTTCATAGACAGCATGCTCCAGGGCTCAAACTTCGTCGAGTCGAGGATCAGCTTCCTGGCCTTCATCGACAACGACGGCAGGGTGGTCTACTCCAAGGCCTACGATGTCATGAGGCTCAGCGACACGCCCTTCCCGAGCTCGGTGATGGAGATCATAGACAGCGACGAGTCGCTGAAGTTCCACGAGATGACAAGCGACAAGGTGACGGGCATAATAAGCGCACCTGAGGGGCTCTTCATGATCTCCTCGAGGCCCATACTCACAAGCGAGAAGAAGGGCCCCATCGTGGGCACCCTGATATGCGGGAGGCTTCTGGACGCCCTGGAGGTGGAGAAGCTTAAGGAGGTAACGTTCCTGTCGCTGAAGATACATGACCTGAACGGGTTAGCAGACGACCCCGAGCTCAGCGGCGTGGCGTCCAGGCTGTCCAGCGACGAAACGGTGGTAGTGGAGAGGCCGAACTCAGAAAACATCTCAGGGTACTCGCTTCTTTACGACATATTCGGCGATCCCGTCCTGCTGCTGGAGGTGGAGTCTCAGAGGGACGTCTACATGCACAGCCTGATGCTGGTAGCCTACTTCGCGGTGACCAGCATAGTAGTGGGCATCATCATCGCCTTCATAGCCTTCATAACTATGAACAGACTCGTGCTGTCGCCTCTCCTCCGACTGAGCACCGAGGTGAACGAGATAGATCCCCACGCCATCGGGTTGACTGACTTGGTAATCCCTGGCGACGACGAGCTGTCGACGCTCTCGGTCAACATAGACAGCATGCTCCAAACTCTCAACGACTACCAGCAGAGGCTGAAGGAGAGCGAGCGCATGGCCACCATAGGTGAGACCTCGGCCATGGTGGGCCACGACCTCCGCAACCCGCTGCAGGTCGTCTACCTACTCAGCTCCCGGCTCGTGAAGATAATAGAGCTCGTAAGGGGCAGAATCGACGACTCCGACGTCAAGGAGCTGGAGTTCATCGAGGACAAGCTTAAGGCTCAGACGGTCTACATGAACAAGATCGTCTCCGACCTCCAGGACTTCGCCAGGAAGGACATCAAGGTCAGCTACGAGGAGGTTAACCTAGAGAAGCTGGTCCAGGAAGTCATAGCGACCTTGACCCTCCCCGAGAACATAGACGTGTCGACGGACTTCGACGGGGATCTGTGCAGCGTCCAGTCCGACGGCGGCCTGCTGAGGCGGGTCTTCACCAACCTGCTGACGAACGCCGTGCAGGCGATGCCAGACGGCGGCTTCATCATCGTGGAGGGCTCCGCCGTGAATGGCATGGCCAAGGTCTCGGTCTCCGACACGGGGCCAGGGATAAGTAAGGAGAACCAAGAAAAGATATTCCAGCCGCTGTTCACAACCAAGGCCAAGGGCACAGGCCTCGGCCTCGCCGTGTGCAGGAGGCTGGTCGAGGCCCACGGCGGAGAGATCAACTTCAGCACGAAGGAGGGCGTGGGCACCACCTTCAACTTGGCGATACCCCTGAGGAAAGGGGGAATGCAGGCTCAGGCCGCGGCAGAGACTTCGGTCTCGACCACGGCCCCGCCGACGGAGCAGGGCGCCCAGCCTGCCTCAGCTATTTAATACTCCTCCTCGCAGGTTAATAT
>CAZYUK010000364.1:0-1616 GCA_964650675.1 uncultured Candidatus Bathyarchaeia archaeon | reverse complement strand
GACGAGCTACGTCGACCCCAGGTGGAGGATAGACGAGGTGGAGATACCGTGGCGGGGTTGAGGGTCATAGCGAAGGGCGCCGAGGCGGACCTCATCCTCGACCCTGACTGGAACGGCAGGAGGGCGCTCATTAAGTGGAGGGGGGAGAAGAGGTACAGGCACCCCCAGATAGACAGGGAGGTGCGCAGGCTCAGGACCCTGCACGAGTCCGACATAATCCACAGGGCCAAGGAGGCAGGCGTCCCCACCCCCCTCATATATCAAGTGGACGCCAGGGAAGCCTCCATCATCATGGAGTATGTCGAAGGTGATAGGGTCCGCGACATAGTGAACACGCTCGGCGACGAGGAGAACATTGAGCTGTTCCGCCTCATCGGATCAGAGGCGGGCCGCCTCCACAGGGCGGGGCTCATCCACGGCGACCTCACCACCTCGAACATGATCAAGGTGAGGGACAGGGTAGTCTTCATAGACTTCGGCCTAGGGGAAATATCCAAGGAGGTCGAGAAGCGGGGGGTTGACGTCAACCTGATGAGGAGGATGCTGGCCAGCACCCACTTCACGAGGCAGGCGATTCTCTTTGACGCCTTCAAGGAGGGGTACCGTGAGGCGATGGGGCCCGAGGCCGACGAGGTGCTCACGCGGGTCGACGAGATAGCGAGAAGGGGGAGGTACATTGAGAAAGAGTAGGATATGGATGGCGACGGGAAACGAGAACAAGGTGAGGGAGGCCGCGGAGGTCCTCGCCGAGTACGGCGTCGAGCTCTCTCACCTCAAGACGGAGCGGGTCGAGGTGCAGGCAGACGATCTCGATGAGATAGCGGCCTACAGCCTGAGGTGGATCGAGGGTGATAAGCCTGTCGTCGTCGAGGACGCGGGCCTCTTCGTGGACCACCTGGGCGGATTCCCGGGCCCCTACTCCTCGTACGTGCTGAAGAGGCTCGGCAACCCCGGCATCCTGAAGCTGATGGAGGGGGTAGTCGAGCGTTCCGCGAGGTACCTGAGCGCCGTAGCCTACAGGGATGAAGGCGGCTTCAGGGTCTTCAAGGGCGCAGTCGAGGGGAGGATAGCCGAGTCCATAAGGGGAAGCCACGGCTTCGGCTACGACCCCATCTTCATCCCAGCCGAGGGGGATGGACACACCTTCGGCGAGATGAGCGACGAGGAGAAGAACAAAATCAGCCACAGGGCGCGCGCCTTCCGCGCATTGGGCAGGTGGCTCGCCGAGGATTAGATAACCTTTTTAAACCTTAAAGAGTCTTAACGTAGCGCGATCCGGGGAAAAGGCGGAGCCATAATGGTCGGAAAACTCTCTACGATGCGAGGGCACGGCTACTCGGTCAGGCCTGTCTCCAAGAGGCCGCCAAACTGGGTGGTCTACCAGCCCGACGAGGTGAAGGCACTCGTCATCAACCTAGCCAGGGAGGGCAAGAGGCAGAGCGAGATAGGCAACATCCTGAGGGACGAGCACGGGGTCCCGCTCGTGAAGCCGATAGTGGGCTACGGCGTCAGGAAGGTCCTGGAGGAGGCTGGGCTGGCACCGAACATCCCGGAGGACCTGTACAACCTCATGGTCAGGGCGACGCGCATCAGGCGCCACCTCGAGAGGAACCCGA
>CAZYUK010000363.1:0-1624 GCA_964650675.1 uncultured Candidatus Bathyarchaeia archaeon | reverse complement strand
GGGCTCCTCCCCTCCCCTCCCGCCCGTGAGGGTCCCAGCCCTCTTGATCGACACCTTTACGCCGCCGAAGGGGCTGCGGAAGGTGACCGAGACGAAGACCTCGTCGGCGCCGAGGGAGACCAGGTCACGCTTGTTGACACCCGGCACATCCCCATAGAGCCCGAACATGACGGCCTCTAGGAGCGTCGTCTTGCCCGACGCGTTGCGCCCGCTGATCTTGTTGACGCCCGGCGTGAAGCGGATCGTCTGCTTGCCCCTGTACGACTTGAAGCCCCTGATGGTGAGCTCCTCTATCATTGCTCGGCCTCCCCGAAGCGTTTAGCCTCGAGCCTCCTCACCCACTCCTGGACGAGAGGCGCCCTCTGGGTCGGGGTGAGGAGCCCCGTCTGGGTGCTCGCCTCCTCCTCGAGCGTCTCCCTGACCCTGCCGTGCATCTCCCTGATCTCCTCGGCGAAGGCGCCAAAACCGGAGAAGTAGGCGGCGACATCCTGGTTCTCGGGTTGCGGGCGGGCGACGGATTCCGGGAGGTCGAGCTCCATCGTGTCCCTGTCCACCCAGAGGAGCAGCGGCTCCTCGGCCATGATCTTCTCGACGGGCTTCATGCTGATGTCGCTGGGCCACCCCTCGCTGAGCCTCCCCCTCACCTTAACCCTCAGGTAGCCCTGCTTCCCGGACTCCCTGAGCCTTGAGACGAACGCCCTGACCTCGCCGAGTATCCTGTCCTCGTACCACGACGGGGGCCTCGGCCTGTCAGACTCGACCCTCGTCTGGCTCATTATGTGGAGCGGCTCAAGCGGCACCCACCTGAACTCGGGCCCCTCGGCCTCGACGATGTAGAAGCCCTTGTCGGGGGCCTCGGCGAAGTCGTAGACCTCGAGGCTGCCCGGCGTGATTATCCATCCTCCGCTCCTCAGCCTCTTGGGCATGCACCTCCTGTGGTAGTGGCCGGTGAAGACGAAGTCGGGGCTCATGGAGGCGAGCTGGTCGAGTGTGAGGTAGCTGTTCTGAGGCGGGACATCGTTGTAGTGGTCCACGAAGCCGTGAAGCATGAGCACCTTCAGCCCCCTGGCGCCCTCGAAGGCCGGCCTGACCTTCAGATCGAACGCCCTGTCGATCTGGTCGTGGTAGTTGAGCCCCACGACGTGGAGCCTCTCGTCCCTGTAGACGATGTCTTCGTCGCCGAAGACGTGCAGGTATCCGGCCAGGGGGTGCTTGATGTAATCGAGGGCGTCGCTCTGAGGGCGGCCGTCGTGGTTCCCCCTGACCACGAGGATGCGCATCTGCTTGCCGTGCCGCTCCTCTGTCTGCCTCGCCATCCTGTACAGCTCGTCGTGGACGAACTGGACCATGCGTGGGCGCAGCGTGCGCCGCTCGAACAGGTCGCCGCAGATGAAGGCGTAGTCGACGCCCGCCGAGACGACCTCGTCCACCGCCCTGGTGAAGGCCGCCTCGAAGGCGCGGCGCCTGTGCTCGGCGACGGCAAGCGGTATGCTCCGGCCTATGTGGGCGTCGGCGAGGACGGCGAACCTCAAACCCGTTCAACTAAGAAGTGTACTCCTCATTCTTCTGGTTTTCTTTCCGAAATCTTTGAAAGAATAATGGGGTCTCTAATGAAGTTTCTCCT
>CAZYUK010000362.1:0-1626 GCA_964650675.1 uncultured Candidatus Bathyarchaeia archaeon | reverse complement strand
TTAGGTGTGTTGGTTTGAAGTTCAAGAGGTACCTCTCGTGCATAGACACCCACTGCTCGGGCGAGTCGACGAGGATACTCGTCGGCGGCGTGCCCAAGCTCAGGGGGAGGACGATGGCCGAGAAGCAGAAGTACTTCCAGGAGCACTATGACAGCCTCTTGGGGACGATGTTGAAGGAACCCAGGGGCTTCGAGGGGATGCTCGGATCGGTCCTCACCGAGCCGACGGTCCCCGAGGCTGACATCGGCGTCATCTACCTCTGGACGAACGGCTACTTCAGCGCCTGTGGCGACTCGACCTACAGCTGCAGCGCGGCGCTCGTGAACACGGGGATGGTCGAGGTCAAAGAACCTGTGACTGAGATCACCTTCGACACCGTCGCCGGGCTCGTAAAGACGAGGGTCAACGTCGAGAATGGGGTCGCCAAGAGCATCGCGATGCTCGGGGTCCCCAGCTTCTACTGGAAGACGATGAAGTTCGACATCCCGGAGCTGGGCGAGGTGGAGGCCGACATCGCATACGGCGGCCTATGGTACGCCTTCATAGACGCGGACAGCATAGGGCTCAAGCCGACGCTGGAGAACAAGGGTGAGTGGATTCCGCTCGGCTGGAGGATAAGGAACCACATAGCCGACAAGGTCAAGGTGGACCACCCGGAGTACCCCGAGCTGAACACCCTGGACCTGGTCACCTTCTACACGAAGCCGACCAAGAAGGAGTACACGAGCAGGCACTGGAACGTCTTCGGGCCGAAGCAGAGCTGCCGGAGCCCAGCCGGGACCTGCTCCAACGCCAGGATGGCGGCCATGTACGGGAGGGGGCAGCTGAAACCGGGTCAGGAGGTGGCCTTCGAGTCCACGATAGGCACCCTGATGAGGGGCAAGATTTCGAGGGAGCTGAAGGTCGGTAAGTACAAGGCGATAGTCCCAGAGGTGCTCGCCTCCGCCTACATCACGGGCTTCACCCAGGTCGTCATCGACCCTGAGGACCCTCTGAGGGACGGGTTCCTCTTCTAACCCCCTTTTTCATATCCTAGTAAGCTATTTATGACCAGAAAACGTAAAACCAACGATGACCTGGCTTTGTCAGTTTTCAACAGGACGCAGAAGATCGCCTTCAGCTTGATTGCCGTGATCCCTATCGCGCTGGGCGCTCTCCTCTTCATGAGCGCCGGCGTCAAGGGATGGGACGGCACCGGAGGGGAGGACACGCAGCTATTCCAGTTGATGGGCTATGTGTCAATTGTAATCATCTTCGGCGGCCTCCTGGAGCTGCTGGTAGTATATCGGCCCAGCAGGATGGTCGCGCTCGTCTCGGGTCTCCTGTTGATCGTCTCGGGCATCTTCTTCATGCTGCTCGATCCGTTCCTCGGCGCGATCGTACTCATCCCTGGTCTGGTCGCCATAACAATCAGGGGCAGGATGCCGTAAACAGCATAGAGAAACTATCGTAAACCATGCCGGCTGTCATCTGGTAGAGGTTAAATAGTCTCGGCTCCCCCTTAAAGGGAGCTAGGTGTTCAGGTTTGTCCTCTAAACCCTACGTTAGGCTGAACGCGGGCGACCCCGATGTCGAGGCGCCGAGGTACGCGATCGACGCCGCCCTCGAGGCGATAAGGAAGGGCGG
>CAZYUK010000361.1:0-1647 GCA_964650675.1 uncultured Candidatus Bathyarchaeia archaeon | reverse complement strand
CCAGGCGGTTCAGTCAGATACGTGATTCGACTCGGACGGGCGCTATGAAAGCTGAGGAACCTACTTCAGCATCCTGAAAACGCTGTCCGTCACGGCCTCCAGAGGCGCAAGCAGAGGCGCCACGGGGCCTAGACGCCTCCTCAGGTACAGCTGCGCAGTAGCCTTCGCTATACCGAACTTCAACTTCGCCTCCGAGAAGTCGGAGTTATAGATGAGTTGGTGCTGGATCAGCCCCTTTTGCTTGGGCTCAGGGTCTCCCTCCACCATCTTGCCTTTGATCCTCTCGTGGAGAGGCGTCCCTGGAATCGGGTATGGGAGGGTGAAGCCGACGTAGTCGAGGGGCAGGTGGCTGGCGAACCGTATTGTCTCGAGCATGGACTCGTCGTCGTCCCCGGGGTAGCCGAAGATGAAGAAGGCGCCTGTCTTCAGCCCGGCCTTGTGGGCCGCCTCCACGGCTCTCCTGCCCTGGTCTGGAGTCGCGCTTTTGTTCATGATCTTGAGCACCCTCTCGCTTCCGGATTCGAGTCCGAAGAACACCTGGTCGCAGCCCGCGCCCCTCATCAACCGGGCGGTCTCCGCGTCCATGTTGTCGACGCGGCTGAGGCACTCCCAGCTGAACCTGAGGCCGCGCCTCTCAACCTCGTCGCAGAACCGGATCACCCTGCTCTTGGTCAGGGTGAAGCAGTCGTCCTGGAAGAACACCCTCTCGTACCCCAGGCTCAGCACCTGCTCCACCTCGTCAGCTATGTTTCCTGGGTTCCTCTCCCTATAGCTGCTGCCGAAGATGGGGTGGCTGCAGAAGTCGCACGCGAAGGGGCACCCCCGGCTGGTGATTATACTGGTCACCGTCGGGCGCCTCCGCTTCCTGTAGTATCGGAGGTAGCCCTGGTTGTCGAAGAGGTCCCGGGAGGGGAGGGGGATCGAGTCGAGGTTCTCGATGGGCCCCCTGGCCGCGGTTCTCACGGTCTCCCCTCCCTTATCACCCGATCTTAGTGGGCGCCCGTCCCGCTCACGGAACACGATGCCCAGTATATCGCTCAGTTTCTTCCCGCTTGCGAGGTCCAGGAGCGTCTTCTCGCCCTCCCCCACGGCGACCACGTCGAAGTGGCCCAGGTAGGAGGCGGGCTCCACCGTGGGCATGGGTCCACCAGCCACGATCAGGTCGCAGGAGTCACTCAGCGCCCGGGCGAACCTTAGGGCGGCCTCCTTCATGGTGAACATGGAGTAGACGCCAATTATCCTCGGATGAGACTCCTTTACTCGCCGTATAGCGGCCTCCTCTCCGATGAACGTGGCGTCGACGATGCTCGCCGAGAACCCGTTCTTCATCAGGTATGATGCGAGGTATCCTAGTCCCAGGGGCGGGAACCGGAAGATGGAGTTGTTGCGGCCTGAGTTGGTGTAGGGGTATACCAGAGTTACGTCAACCATGCCGAATGTGTCTGGGGAATCCGAGAATCTATAGGTTTAGTATTCCTTTCACTTCTGCTAGGAGTGATAAGAATTGAAGATTGGTCGCGTGTATATCGGCGCCTCTATGCATTTTTGGGAGGCTCATCAAATACATGAAGGAGGCGTAGCCTGTCCGCGCACGGAGACAGTGTCTCGAATACCCTTATACACGATGGGGAGCCACTAGTGTCCATG
>CAZYUK010000360.1:0-1664 GCA_964650675.1 uncultured Candidatus Bathyarchaeia archaeon | reverse complement strand
CCTGGAAGTACATCTTCATGTACTCCTGGCTGAAGTCGCCCGTGATGGCGGCGAGTGTCGTCTCGAAGACGCGCCCCTTGACGGCGTCCGGGGCTTCGGCAGGCGTCTCGCCGACCTTTGTCTCGCCGAAGTAGCGTGGGAGGATGATGTCGTACGACTCCTTCCTCCTCCATTTGTCCTTGACGGCCTTCGACAAGCCCTAGTCTCCTGTTTTCAGCGTCCGATAAGCGCCCCGCGCTCATTTATACCTTTCCCCGAGGGCGGACATGCAGGGAGATGCACGGTCAGGACACGCCTCCTAGGGCTTTTTCAGCCGCACCGATGCATGAGAGCACATCGTCGAGCGTGGCGACTAGGCTTCCCACCCCCTTGCTGCAGGTGACCCTGACCTCCACGACGCCGCCACTGGCCGAGGCGTCCACGGAGATCCCCTCCGCCTTGAGGTTGTCCGGGGAGATCGCCTTCATCACGGCCTCGGCGGAGGCCTCATCCTCGTACCTGATCCTTAGGACGACTTCACTTCGCCCTTTCCCTTTTGACAAGTTCGTCCACCCTGACCATGAAGTCCGTCTCACCCTCGGCTGGTAGATATGCGCCCGCGGCTATGTCGTGGCCGCCTCCAGCCCCGCTGAATGCCGTGGAGGCCTCCTGTAGCACCCTACCTAGGTGGAGGCCGCTCGTCGCCATTGACTCCGTTCCCCTCGCCGATATCTTCACCGTGCCGTTGTCTGAGGCCGCGGAGGCGACGATCGGCTTGTCCTTGACTATGCCCTGGTTGAGGAGAATGCTTGAGACTACGCCGACTATGTTGTCGTCTATCTCTGAGCCAGCTCTGAGGACGTATATGGCCTCCATCTCCCTCAGATGGTCGCCCTGCCTCACCCAGTCGAGGTATCCGCCTATCTTCCTGCGGTACTCGTCCACCGTAGCCTCGGCCTCCCTCATCGCCTCACCCCTATCGCCGAGGCAGATGCCGAGGCCGATTCCGGCCCTCCCCATCCTGGCGCAGGCGTTGAGGAGGCTGCTATACTCTCTCCCATCCCTTAGGGACGTCGAGGGCTCCTCGGCCTTGATGGTGTAAACGGTTCCTATGAGGTCGTGTACAGTCTTTGAGTCGCAGCCCTGTGAGACCATGTGGCTGCCGAGGGAGCTGAAGATCGTCCTCTTCTCCTCCTCAGTCAGGTCGCGGAGCGCCTTGAACCTGTCGCCGGCCTTCAGCTCCACGCCGACGGAGTTAAGGAAGGCGACGCACCTGTCCTCCTCCCCGCTGAGCCCCGGGATGAAGGGGGACATTGTATAGGCCAATGCCTTCGCCAAAGGCCGTGTCTCGTAGCCGTAGAAGATTAGATCTACCTTCAGCTGCAGGAGCCCCGCCTCCTCAGCCTCCTTCACAATCTGGGTGTTCAGGCCGGTCAGCGTCTTCTTCGGACCCTTATCCTGCTGGTCGCCAAGGGCGCCGACGATGGCCAGGGTGCTGAGGTCCCTGTTCGCACCATCGATCCTCTTGGCAAGGGCGTAGCTTATGCCCGACGCCGCTATGTCCCTTGCGCCGTCAATGCTGTGGAGCATGGGATTAATATGAACCAGCCTCTCGTCGGCTGTACCGACTGGGAGGTGGTGGTCGAGCACTATCACGTCGACGCCTCCGAGGTGGCCGCCTATCA
>CAZYUK010000359.1:0-1664 GCA_964650675.1 uncultured Candidatus Bathyarchaeia archaeon | reverse complement strand
CCTGGAAGTACATCTTCATGTACTCCTGGCTGAAGTCGCCCGTGATGGCGGCGAGGGTCGTCTCGAAGACGCGCCCCTTGACCGCGTCAGGGACCTCTGCAGGCGTCTCGCCGACCTTCGTCTCGCCGAAGTAGCGTGGGAGGATGATGTCATACGACTCCTTCCTCCTCCATTTGTCCTTGACGGCCTTGGACAAGCCTCAGTCTCCTGTTTTCAGCGTCCGATAAGCGCCCCGCGCTCATTTATACCTTTCCCTGAGTGTTGACCTGAAGGGGGATGCGCGGTCAGGCTACGCCTCCGAGTGCCTTCTCCGCCGCGCCGATGCATGAGAGCACGTCGTCAAGCGTGGCGACGAGGCTTCCCACCCCCCTATCGCAGGAGACCCTGATCTCCAGGACGCCGCCGCGACTCGATGCGTCTATGGAGATTCCCTCCGCCTTGAGGTTGTCCGGGGAGATCGCCCTCATCACGGCCTCCGCGGAGGCCTCATCCCCATACTTGATCCTTAAGACGGCTTCACTTCGCCCTTTCCCTTTTGACAAGCTCGTTCACCCTAACCATGAAATCCGTCTCACCCTCGGCGGGTAAATACGCGCCCGCGGCTATGTCGTGGCCGCCCCCCGCCCCCCTGAATGCCGCTGCGGCCTCCTGAAGCACCCTGCCGAGGTGTAGGCCGCCCGACGCCATTGCCTCCGTCCCTCTCGCCGATATCTTCACCGTGCCGTCGTCTGAGGCCGCGGAGGCGACGATGGGCTTGTCCTTGACTATGCCCTGGTTGAGGAGGATGCTTGAGACCACGCCGACTATGGTATCGTCTATCTCTGAGCCGGCCCTGAGGATGTAGATGGCCTCCATCTCTCTCAGGTGGTCGCCCTGCCTCACCCAGTCGAGGTAGCCGCCGATCTTCCTGCGGTACTCGTCTACCGTTGTCTCTGCCTCCCTCATCGCCTCCCCCCTGTCGCCTAGGCAGATGCCCAGGCCGACGCCGGCCCTCCCCATCCTGGCGCAGGCGTTGAGCAGGCTGCTGTACTCTCTCCCATCCCTGAGAGGCGTCGAGGGCTCCTCGGCCTTGAGGGTGTAGACGGTGCCTATGAGGTCGTGCACAGTCTTGGAGTCGCAGCCCTGGGAGACCATGTGGCTGCCCAGGGAGCTGAATATCGTCCTCTTCTCCTCCTCGCTCAGGTCGTGTAGCGCCTTAAACCTGTCGCCGGCCTTCAGCTCAACACCGACGGAGCTTAGGAAGGCGACGCACCTGTCCTCCGCCCCGCTGAGCCCAGGGATGAAGGGAGACATCGTGTAGGCCAGTGCCTTAGCCACGGGCCTAGTCTCGTAGCCGTAGAAGATGAGGTCGACCCTCCGCTGCAGAAGCCCCGCCTCCTCAGCCTCCTTCACGATTAGTGTGTTCAGCCCGGTCAAAGTCTTCTTCGGCCCCTTATCCTGCTGGTCTCCCAGGGCGCCGACGATGCCCAGGGTGCTGAGGTCGCCGTTCGATCCATCGATCCTCTTGGCCAGGTCATAGCTTATGCCCGACGCCGCTATGTCTCTGGCGCCGTCGATGCCTTGGAGAATGGGATTGACATGAACCAGCCCCTCGGGCGCCGTGCCGACCGGGAGGTGGTGGTCGAGCACTATCACGTCGACGCCTCCGAGGTGGCCGCCTATCA
>CAZYUK010000358.1:0-1666 GCA_964650675.1 uncultured Candidatus Bathyarchaeia archaeon | reverse complement strand
GAGTACGAGAGCCTCGTCCTGGACGCGCCGTGGTTCCGTTCCAGACTGGAGGTGGTCGAGGCGTCCGCGGAGTGGGATGGGTCAAGTGGGGTGTACAGGGTTGAGAAGGCGAGGCTGGCTCCCAAGCCACATCAGCGGAAAGAGATAAGCCGCGTGGGCTAGATGCCGTGACGCCACCTCTCTATCTGGTCTGCCTTCCTGTTCCCCTTCTTGTACTGCTTGTAGTGTTCCTCGCAGAGGTAGACGCTCCTACCATCGACGTCTAAGCCGGCTGCCTTCGCCTTGGCGACGTTCACGGACCTCACGGCGTCCTTACCGCAGTTCCTGACGGTGCACCTCTGCCCCTTGCCGATCCTGCCCAAGGCGGTTCCTCACCTACTCCCCCTGAGGAGATGCGTATAAAAGTAGCCCCAGCCGCCGGGCGGCGGTCTTGAGGTGAACGCTACTAGCCGAGTAGCTCTTCCTCGAGGTGCAGCAGAAGCTCTATCCTCTTCTCCCAGCGCTGGTAGAAGGCGTGCTGCCTGTAGGCGAGGTACATGTTGTATGCTATGACGATAACGAGCCCTATCAGGAGGAGTGTATCGAGCAGCCCGGGTATACGGATCGTGATCTAGTAGGCGCGTGGCACGACGAGGATGAAGAGGATGACGGTCGTGATCATGCTTATGAGGCTGCCCATCCTGAAGCTGTCCCACTCCCTGCTTATCTCGGACAGGAAGTCGTGTAGGCTGCGCACAGGCAGCTCTCTTTTCTCCTCGGTCAACTCTGCTCATCACTTTTTCCTGGTGAGGGTTGATAAGGCGTTTGCACCAGAGGTGAAGCCCCTAGAGGATGGACGGCAGCACGTTCCTCAGCCTCTCGTAGACCTCCCTGCCCTGTCTGGTTATGGTGCTGTTCCCGTCGCCGTCCTCGGCGACCATGGATCTTCCTACGAGGTAGGCGAGGTGGCGCTGGAAGTCGTCGTAGCTGAGGGTCGTCGCCTTTCTCCAGATGTGCGTCTTCGGCTGGGGGTTGTAGTAGAGGTACTCTAGTATCTCGAAGCGGATCTGCACCGCCTCTTCCCTCGCCCCGGGCACGACTCTCCCCTACCCAATGAGGTTGGGGCCGGTTAAATAATTAGGGGACCCACGATCTGGTCGTCTCACCTGCTGGGGGGCTACGTTTAACAACCCTGAGCGCGTATCCACGTTGACTGGTGCAGCTGATGGCGAATAAGGCGATAGTGCTCTCGAAATCTGATCCAGCGGGCGAGACGATGCTCGGCGCCTTCAGGGGGATGGGCTTCGCTGAGACCGATGACTCCAGCCTTCTGAGGATGGAGGAGGTCTACCTCGTGGTACTCGACCCCCTCATAGTGCCCGCCGAGGAGTACAGGACTCCGGTGAGCCCGAGCCCGTACCCCGCCGACCTTGACGCACTGGCCAGGCGGCTAGGAGTCGGCTACCTTGTCATGGCGAGCCGCCACTGGTCGCAGAGCGGGCGGCCCTGCCTAACGGTCCACCCGACGGGGAACTTTGGCAAAGCGGTCTTCGGAGGCAGGCCTCGTGAGCTTCAGAGGACTCTGGCGAACCCGATGAGAGACGTCTTCATGGAACTCTCCGCTGATCCGCCGCGGGGCTTCCAGGTGAGCCTCGAGGCTACTCATCACAGCCCGACCCAGTTCGAG
>CAZYUK010000357.1:0-1667 GCA_964650675.1 uncultured Candidatus Bathyarchaeia archaeon | reverse complement strand
GGTCGAGCCGGCGTACTTGCCTATCTCGTGGCCGGTCCAGAAGGCGATCCTGACGCTCCGCCTTAGCCTGTCCCTGTGCCTGTTCAGGATGCGTGCGACCTCGACGATGGCGGTGTCGCCGGAGACGTTGTCTGTTGCGCCTTGGCTGAATGGCGGGGTGTCGACGTGTCCGTTCACGAGTACGAACTTCTCGGATTCTTCCTCCCCCTTGATCTCGGCGACGAGTATGGGGAGCGTCTTCCAGCTCGTCTCCGCGACCGAGACGACGTGAACCCTCATGCCTCCCTGCTGCGCGATCTTCCTCAGCCTGGCGCCGTCACTGTTGGAGACGTGCAGGATGGCAGAGATCGTCGGTATCAGGTGGACATTGTCCGAGGTTGGGTTGCCGGAGACGCTGAAGTCCGCGCGCTGGTGACAGACCGTCGGCATGTAGTCGTCCTGCTCGATCACGATGAGCCCCTTCACGCCCATCTCCTGGAGCTTGATGAGGAGCTTCCCCTGTATCCCCATCCAGTCGCCGCCGGTCCTCTGCTCGCAGAGGACGACCTTGTCCCTGCACTCGGCGTAGTCGAGCATGTCAGGCGGCACGTAGATGATGTCGGCGTCGAAGCCATCTGGTGTGGTTGAGCCCGCCTGCCTGTACGGTGTGGTCTGGACCTCCATAAGCTGGGGCGCCGTCACGGTGAGTCTGGCATATTTAGGGTCAGTGATGTAGGCCTCGTATCGGAGGATCTCCGGCTTGAGGCCGTACTCTTCGAGCTTCCCCCTCAGGCACTGGATGGCCTGCTCCTCCTGGGGGCTGCCGGAGTGGAGGGGCGGGTAGCGCATCAGGTCGTCGAAGTTCCCCTGCAGGGTCTCCTCGGAGACCTCGCTCTCCATCTGCTTGATGAGCTTCCTATCCTCTTCGGGTAGCCAGATCATTGTAATCGTATTGATCTAGGTGCGAAGGCTGTATAACGGTTTTGAGGTGGTGGGACCGCCCGGATTTGAACCGGGGACCACGCGGGCCCGAGCCGCGTATCTTAGACCAAGCTAGACCACGATCCCTGGGCGACTAATCTCGGTCGGCCCTAGGCTTAAAAATGATTTGGGGTCACGCCTCGGTGACCGCATCCTTCACGGTCATGTTCAGGACCATCTCGGCGATGTCGGAGCCGTACTCGGCGGTGCGCATGATGCTCTCGACTATCAGCCTCAGGGCGGGGACATCGCCGGGGCTGGCGAGCTTTATGATTTTGTGGATGACCTCGGCCTCCATCCCCCGTGTCTCCTCCGCCGACTCCATCACCTTGTCCGCCTCGGCGTAGTTGAAGTCGAAGAGAGCCTCCAGGGCGTCCTCGAAGACCTTAAGGGCCGAGCCGCTGATCCTGTTGAGCTCCGCTACTATGTCCTCATTTATCGGCTGCATCGTGAGGGTGAGCCTGTTCTCGGCTATGTTGACCGCGTGGTCGGCCATCCTCTCTATGGACTTGGTTATCAGGCGGTAGCCGAGGCACTCCCTGGGGGAGTTGAGGCCGCTCTCCTTCAGGATGTGGCCATCCATCACGGCGCTCTTCAGCAGCCTTATGATGTAGAGGCTGAAGCGGTCCACTTCGTCGTCCATGCTTATTGTCTCCCTGGCAAGGCGCGGGCTGTCGGTCGTGAGGGCGGCCATGGCGTCCCTGTGC
>CAZYUK010000356.1:0-1677 GCA_964650675.1 uncultured Candidatus Bathyarchaeia archaeon | reverse complement strand
CGGGCTGTGCCCGAGGAGGAGGGCGCCGTGCCCCACCCAGTAGTCGGTGTAGACGTTCCCGTCGACGTCGTGGAGCTTGACCCCCTTCGCGTACTTGACGTAGAACGGGTAGGGGGGCAGCGCCCTCAGACCATAGGTGACGCCGCCAGGGAGAACCTTTTTCGCTCTCTCGAAGAGCTTCTTGGAACCGGGCGTCCTCCTCTCGAAGCTGCTCATCTTCGCTTCATCCTCTGGAAAATAGCCTCGGAGACCACTAGATATGGTTACCGTTGAAGGAACGGAGGAGTTAGGCGAAGTAGCTCGGCACGAGTACGGAGCTGCCGGTCCTAGCCTTAACGGCTTGAAGCTCCGCCTTCTGCCGGTTCAGGAAATCCCAGAACTCCGCCGGCATCTCCGGCTCGGTCCTGTATATCTCCTCCATCCTCCCGATCTTCTCGAGGTACTTGTCGACGCGTACGCTGAACTGCTGCAGGTACTCCTCCTCGGAGTACTCGCGGCCGAAGACGAGCTTGAAGAGGTTCCTGAGGTCCCTGTAGATGGGCAGGTAGCCGATGGGGGTCTTTATCGCTCTGTACTCGCCGTGGACCCTTCCCTCCGCCCAGAGGACCCAGATCTTCTTGTCGACCTTCATGTTCGTGTACTTACCCTCGTGCTTGAGGAAGTAGTTTGTCGCGTAGACCTTGGGCGGGTGCTTCAGCCTCTCGCCGAACCTGTAGTGGTTGGCGAAGTAGGTGCTGAGGGGGACGACGACGAAGTCCTTGTTCGCCATCGGGTCGCTCCTCCGGACGCCGGTCTTGCCTATGATGGCTGTAGTCGTCTCGGACTCGAGCGTCGCGCCCATGTAGACTCCGTGCTCCCAGCTCAACGCCTCGGCTATGGGCACGTTGGTGTCGCTGTCCCTGCCTCCATAGAAGACGCCGTGTACGACGACCCCCTCGGGGTCGTTGTATTTGGGGTCGACGTTCTCAAGCTCGCTGAGCCTCATCGTGTACCTGGCGTTTCCGTGGGCGTACGGTATCTCGACCCCGTCCTTGTCCTTCTTGCCCTTGTACCAGTCGCCGCTGAAGTTGACTCCCCTCTCAGGGGTGTCGTCCCTGCCCATGCCGAGCCAGTAGGGGGTGCCGTCGGCGACGAGGACGTTGCTGAATATTAGCTCCCTGGGAGACGTGAGCGCCGCGTAGATGAGGGGGTCGTCGACGGGGTTCACGTCCTGTATGATCCCGAATATCCCCTGCTCTATGTTGACGCCCCTGCAGTAGCCGTCCTCGTCGACATGGAGGTAGGCGATGTCGTCCCCAACTATGCTCTGGCCCGGGATCATGGCCGTGCTCGTCTTGCCGCAGGCGCTCGGGTACGCTCCGCTGAAGTAGGTGACCCTCCCCTTCCCGGGCGGGTGGACCCCCATGAGGAGCATGTGCTCGGAGAGCCAGTCCTCGTGGTTCGCCTCGTATATGGCGAGCCTCAGAGCCAGCTTCTTCAGCCCCACGCTGTTCCCCGCGTACTGGTTGTTGACCGAGTAGACCTTACCGTCGACGACGTCGATGTAGATGCGCCTCTTATCCACGTTCTTCGTTACGCTGCGCTCGTCGAGTTCGCCGGCTGAGTGGACGAAGGTGAAGAAACCCTTGCCTCCGAGCCTCTTGAACTGCTGGTAGCCCTGGCGGTACAGGAGGTCCT
>CAZYUK010000355.1:0-1679 GCA_964650675.1 uncultured Candidatus Bathyarchaeia archaeon | reverse complement strand
TGAGCCTCATCACGTGGGTGTCCACCGCTATGCCCTCGACGACGCCGTAGGCGTTTCCGAGGACGATGTTCGCCGTCTTCCTCGCGACGCCCTTCAGCCTCAGGAGTCCATCCATGGTCCTGGGGACCTCGCCCCCGAACTCCTCCACGAGCTGCCTGGACGCCTCCTGTATGAGCTCAGCCTTGCGGTGGAAGAAGCCTGAAGACTTGATGTCCTTCTCCAGCTCGCCGCGTGGCGCGTTGGCGTAGTCCGCGGCGGTCCTGTACTTGGCGAACAGGGTCTTGGTGACCTTGTTTATCTGCTCGTCTGTGCTCTGGGCGGAGAGTATGGTGGCGACGAGGAGCTCGAGCGGGGTGCCCCACCTGAGTTCCGTGCCCTTGACGCCGTGGTACTCCTCCTCGAGGAGTTCGAGCACCCTCGCCGCCCTCTCCCTGAGCTCCATGGTAGAACTATCGTGAGCCTGCCCGTTTTAAGCTGACGGGGCCGCCGACAGCATGTTTATTGCACCCGGCTCACATGCACATTTGAGAGCCGTGTTCTCGAGGAAGAAGAAGCCAGGCGAAGAAAGGCTGCCCCCACACCAGCGGGCTGTTCCCGGCATCCTCAGGTGGGGGATCAACCACCCCGGGATCGTCAGCAGTCTCCCGGCGATCGACAGGTCTGAGTGGAGGCTCACCGTCGATGGGGAGGTGGAGAACCGGCTTGACCTCGACCTCGAGGGCCTCCTATCCCTCCCCAGGGCGGAGTCGGTCAGCGACTTCCACTGCGTCGAGGGCTGGAGCGTCCTGGACCAGAGATGGGAGGGGGTCAGGCTCAGGGATCTCCTGGGGGCGGCGAGGCCGAGGCCCTCGGCCAGGTTCGCCTTGTTCGAGTGCGCCGACGGGTACACCACCTCGCTGCCCGTTGGGGAGCTGCTCGGCGACGATATCCTCCTGGCCTACAGGCTCAACGGCGAGGACCTGCCTCAGCCCCTCGGCGGGCCGGTGAGGCTCGTCGTGCCGGGGAAGTACGCCTACAAGTCCCCGATGTGGCTGACGAGGATAACCCTCGCCACGGAGGACAGGCTCGGCTTCTGGGAGAGCGGGTACTACAGCAACACGGCTGACCCTCGGAGGAACGACAGGTACCGCCCATTTTAGCCGGGAGGGGTCTATTTTAGCCGCGACGTGCCAATTCTCATTAAATTCTTTATAGCCCGATAACCTTTTAACCCGAACATCGCTAATCTTAGCACACCATAGAAAAAGGAATCTCGGAGGAGTCCAGTTGGAGAGATCAAATACCGTATTCATCGGACGCAAGCCGGTCCTAAACTATGTGCTAGCCTGCATGACCCTCTTCAAGAGCGGCCAGGAGAAGGTGCTCGTCAAGGCCAGAGGCAGGTCCATAAGCACGGCAGTCGACGTGGTCGAGGTCCTCAGGAGCAGGTTCATGCCGAGCGTCAAGGTTGAGGAGATAAGCATAGGGACGGAGCAGATGCAGTCCGAGGATAGGAGCACGCCCTCCAACGTGAGCACGATAGAGATCGCGCTCAGGTCCTAGGGGCGGCGGCGAACAGGCTCTCGCGGGGATTCCTCCGGGGCGCCGGAGGACGAGTGAGTGCAAACACAACTGTGCACGTTCTGCCTGAAGAGCGGGATGCTCTGTTCGAAGTGCCAGCAGAAGGTCAAGTCTGGGGC
>CAZYUK010000354.1:0-1681 GCA_964650675.1 uncultured Candidatus Bathyarchaeia archaeon | reverse complement strand
GCATTATACGTCAGCCTATTTATGGTGTATCCATGCTATAGTTCACTGAACCTTTTCAGTATCATAGATTCACAATCTCTTTTAACGCTGGTCAGTGGTTGAGACCAGCGGTTTAGCTGGAGGATGATGCTCCTGGACGTCGGCGACTACAGGGTTCTCCTAGTCGAGGACAACGTGAACGACGCCAAGATCATTAAGAAGTACTTCCAGAGGCACGGCCGATCCGTCGTACTCGACTACGCTCCCTCCGCGGACCAGTGCTACCGGATGCTCATAGAGAGGGCTTACGACCTCATCCTCCTGGACCTCAACCTCCCTGACAGCAGCGGCCTGGACATATTGAGGGAGCTCCACGAGCTCGACATACCGGCTCCCATCATCGTCGTGACAGGGGAGACCGATCCTGCCCTCATGGTAAGAGTGAAGGATTGTGGAGCCGCCGACATCGTTCATAAGACGGCTGAGGAACTGGGCAGGCTACCAGATCTAGCATTGAACCACATAAAGGAGTTTCAGGCGCTTTACCTCAAGAGCCGCGAGTACAAGGAAAAAAGATACGAACTCTACGGAAGCAAGCCCATCAACGATCTCCTGAAGACCATGTACACCAGGAACCTTAGGTACGTGGCCCCCGTGACCCGGATAAGCCACGGGTCCAGCCTCGACAACGTGCCTGGGCTGGTCTCAGGGGACAGGCTGCAGAAGATACTCAACCTCCTAACCCACTACAGGGTCCTGTATAAGACGGCTGTGAGCATAAGGATGGTCTGCCCGAAGTGCGGCTCCGACGAGGTCTCGCCCGCGTTCATGTGCCCGAACTGCGGCAGCGAGATTTTCGAGAAGCGTGCACTAGGCGTCTTCCTGTGCAGGGGCCTGTGCGGGCAGAGGTTCACCGAGATGAAGACCGTTTTCGGGTGCAACAAGTGCGCCTCCAGGTTCACGGAGGCCGACGCCCACTACCAGGCGAACTACATCTACTCGCTGAATGAGGACTTCAGGCCAGAGGTGGCAGAAGCCGTGGCCGGTGATGAGGCCACGTTCTTCGGAAAGCCTGAGACCGTTAACGTGCAAGCCTGAGAGTGTGGAGCCCCGGGCGGGATTTGGACCCGCGATCTCTTGCTGTTTGGCCCGCAGCAGGTGCTTGGGGTTACCAAGCAAGCGCTTTGGCCAGGCTAAGCTACCGGGGCGCGGTTTGCACCACTAGGATTCCTTGTCATGTTCTTTAATCTTGCCCTTAATGTGTGTATCTGGGTTACACACAAAATATCATCTAATGTTCTATAATATGCTTAGACGTCAAGGTGTTGCCGGTTAAAAAAGAAACTAGTGGATGGAGGAGAAGACGTGAAAAGAGGCAGTTTTAAACGCTCTTTAAAAACGTCACCCAACACCGGACCCACTTTCACGTACCTCCCTAGAAATAAATTTGGGGTAAAAGCACATATATTTATATACTCAGAAATTTTATCTTTTGGTGGACTACATGGAGATGGCAACTGTTAACAGGCGGCGATCGGAGGACATCAGTAGGTTGATCCAGGTCGCTACATCGGACGCCATGAGGAAAAATAGGAGGATTGAGACCGTTGATCCCGTCCTCAGGGCCGGTAAAACCCTGTTCCCCACCATGTCGGAGAGGGAGCTCCTCGAATACGCCCAGACAGCGCTCAGGATGATCCTG
>CAZYUK010000353.1:0-1683 GCA_964650675.1 uncultured Candidatus Bathyarchaeia archaeon | reverse complement strand
GATCCGGAAAGGTGCAGCCGTTGAGGATAGCCGTCGTCGACAAGGAAAGGTGCAGGTCCGACAAATGCGACACCGTATGCATCAGGTTCTGCCCCATGGTCAGGACGAGGAAAGAGGCGATCAGGCTAGACGACGACAATAAGGCCTACGTCGCCGAGGCGATCTGCAGCGGTTGCGGCATCTGCGTCAGGAAGTGCCCGTTCGACGCCCTCCGCATCGTCAACCTCCCAGACGAGCTCGAGACGGACCACATCCACCGCTTCGGACCTAACGCCTTCACCCTCTACAGGCTGCCGACAGTCAAACGGGGTAGCGTCGTCGGCCTCCTCGGCAGGAACGGCATAGGCAAGACGACAGTCCTGAGGATTCTCTCCGGAGAGATCACCCCGAACCTAGGAAAATACAACGATCCGCCGACCAGCGACGAGGTTAAGGAGAGCTTCGCGGGCAAGCCCATGCACGACTACCTCGAGGCCCTCTACGCGGGCTCGATACAGGTCGTGCTAAAGCCCCAGTACGTGGACAGAATACCGAGGGTCGTGGCGGGTACGGTCGGGGAGGTCCTCGGAAAGCTCGACCAGAAGGGTCAGCTGAGTAAGGTGGCTGAGGACCTCGAGCTGAACCAGCTCATGGACAGGGACATCGGCGTCCTCAGCGGCGGAGAGCTTCAGAGGCTAGCCATAGCGACCGCCATCATCAGGGACGCCGCGGTCTACCTCTTCGACGAGCCGAGCAGCCACCTCGACGTCTACCAGCGCACGAGGGCGGCCCGCGTCATAAGGGGGCTCGTGGATGAGGAAAAGATTGTCGTCGCGGCGGAGCACGACCTCGCGGTCCTCGACTACATGAGCGACGACATATTCCTACTCTACGGCGAGCCCGACGTCTACGGCATAGTGAGCAAGATACACACGGTCCGCGAGGGCATCAACATCTACATAAACGGCTACATCCCGGACGAGAACGTCAGGTTCAGGGAGACCCCGATAAGATTCCACGAGAAGCCGCCGAACGTTCCCAGGGGCAAGGCAAGGCCCCTCCTCGAGTGGACCGCACTGAGGAAGAGCTACGGGGGCTTCACCCTGGACATCGACGCAGGCAGCATAGGCATCGGGGAGGTCGTGGGCATCCTGGGCATGAACGGAATAGGCAAGACGACCTTCATCAGGATGCTGGCGGGCGTCGAGAAGCCGGATGAGGGGGCTGTAAGCAACCCGAGCCTGAAGGTGAGCTACAAGCCCCAGTACATCAGCGACAGCGTAGGTGGCACAGTCGAGGGCGTCCTCAGGAGGGCGGCTGGCGAGAAGTACTCCGAGGCGTGGTTCTCAGCCGAGGTCATCGACCCCCTCCACGTGAAGAGGATGCTCGAGCGCGAGGTCTCGGTCCTCAGCGGGGGCGAGCTGCAGAGGGTCGCGATCGCTGAGTGCTTGAGCAGGGACTCGGACATATACTTGCTCGACGAGCCGAGCGCCTACCTCGACGTAGAAGAGCGGCTAGCCATGGCGAGGGCGATACGCAGGATAACGAAGATGAAGGGGGTCACGGCCTTCGTCGTTGAGCACGACATCGTGACCCAGGACTTCATCGCTGACAAGCTCATGGTCTTCACGGGAGAGGCAGGCGTGCACGGCTACGGCGGCCAGCCCCTCAGCCTCGAGGACGGGATGAACGCGTTCCTGAGGC
>CAZYUK010000352.1:0-1689 GCA_964650675.1 uncultured Candidatus Bathyarchaeia archaeon | reverse complement strand
AGTCGAAGGAGGCCGTCCTCATGGCCGTGCTAGCCAACGAGCACGTCATGGGCAACCCAGCCAACGTCCCCAGTGCGACTGGGGCGAGGAAGGCGGTCATCCTGGGCGCCCTGTACCCTGCCTAATATACCCCATGCCTCCAGGGTATACCTGTGAAGCGGATGGTCGAACCCAGCCTGGATGAGGCATTCTCCAGGATCGATGAGGGCACCATGGTCGAGATGGCTAAGAGGCTCATCAGGGTGCCGAGCGTCACGGGCGACGAGAGGAGAGTGGTCGAGCTCGCCGAGGAGCTGGTCAGGGGCACAGGGGTCGAGACCAGGCTGTACGGGCCGCCCGAGAGGCCGATACTGACGGCCTCCATAAACCCAGAGGAGGAGCGCCTCCTCGTCTTCAACGGCCACCTCGACACGGTGCCGATAGCTTCTAGGGACGCCTGGGACACCGACCCGTACGACCCGGTCCTCAGGGACGGCAAACTGTACGGACGAGGCGCCAGCGACATGAAGTCCTCGTGCGCGGTCATGATCCACGTCCTGGGGATACTCAGGGAGATGCGGCTGCCCCTCTCGGTCGGCCTCCACCTCGTGCCGGACGAGGAGAAGGGTGCGACCCACGGCACGCGCCTCCTACTCTCCGAGATTTGGAAGGGGAACCTGAGGAAGCCCGACTACGTCGTCATAGGCGAGAAGAGCGACCTCAAGGTCAGGATAGCGGAGATGGGCGGATCCGGCTTTAAGATCAGGTTCAGGGGGACAGCCACCCACACAGCCTACGCGAGGGTCGAGGGCGTCAACGCCATAGCGAGGGCGGCGAAGGGGGTCCTCGCGCTGGAGAAGCCCATAGACAGGTTCCACCCCTGGATAGGGAGCCCCGTCATCAGCGTCAACAGCATCCAGGCTGGGACGGCCTCCAACCAGGTGCCGGACGAGTGCGTCATCGGCGTAGACAGGCGCCTCATTCCTGGCGAGACCGCGGACACCGTCGTCGCAGAGGTTAAGGCCGCCCTGGACGAGGCGGGGGAGGGCGACCCCCACTGGAGCTGGGAGATCGTGGCGCCCAAAGACGAGAATGGCGACTGGGTATACAACCCGGCAAACTACACCCAGCCCGACACCGAGCTCGGCAAGGCATTCCACACCGCTATACCGAAGGCGCTCGGCAGGGAGGCCGAGACCTTCGTGGAGTGGGCGGGCGGCACCGACGGCGCATACTACAGGAGGGCGGGAATCCAGACGATAGGATTCGGGCCGAGGGGGGAGCACGCGCATGGCCCTAACGAGCTCGTCTACGTCGACAACCTCGTAGACCAGGCGAGGGTCTACATCGCCCTCGTCTCGGAGCTGGCCCGGAGGCAGGGATGAGGCCCTGATCTGGCGCAGCCCATAAGTACCCTTACGCGAACCTAAATCTGATGTGTCATGGGCGAGGATCAGGCCCGGCGTGACTACGTCAATTCCTTCATCGACACGGCGACGCGTCTCTGGGGGCGGGAGGCCGTCTCCGAGATAAGGACCATCCTTGAGCGTACGGCTGAGGCCGTCTGGGCGCTCGGCAACGTGAAGCTAGGCCCGGAGGATGAGCCTGAGACCACACCGACTCGCGGGAAGGGGGGATAGGGGAATTGGAGCCATACGAGCTGACGGTGGCCGAGGCGTCCAAGCTCATAAGGGGAGGGAAGCTGTCTCC
>CAZYUK010000351.1:0-1694 GCA_964650675.1 uncultured Candidatus Bathyarchaeia archaeon | reverse complement strand
TCCTCCTCTGGAGGTCCAGCAGCGTGGCGTAGAAGGCGTCCTCGTCGAGGTCCGAGACCCCCTTCCTGAACACGAGGTTGACCAGCCAGGGCTTCCTCTCAGGGTTGGGCACGGTGCTCAGGTAGGTGGGCACGGTGACATCCTCCTCCCTCCCGTAAATGAGCCAGAGGCCGAGGAGCAGGAACGGCGTCAGGAGGACCACCGCCTTGGCCGAGTAACCGAGCCAGTACGCCGTCCAGTACTGCCTGCTGTACGCGATGTTCGCCTCCTCGGTCAGGCTCTTCTCATTCGATTCCATTATCCTGTATGCGTCGAATGAGTTGGCGCCTGAGGGCATGAGGAGCTCGAACTCCAGCAGCTCATTCTCCGCGGAGCTCCCGGTGATCACTATGTCGCTGCCCTCGTGGCTGACGGTGAGGCTGGGCGGATGCGCGTAGACCGTTGAGACGTAGCCGGCGTCCGCGATGACTATCCTGACGTTCCTGTAGGGCAGATGATCCCTAGCCAGCATCAGGTTGAGGTGATCGTATTCGGAGTCCGACTCCAACTCCATGACTATCCTGAACGAGTAGCTTATCGTGTAGCTTCCGGGGGCGAAGTAGTCGGCCTTGTAGCAGCCCGCCTCGTTGAGGTAGGCCAGGCCTCCTATCGTGGATACATCGTATGAGCCGGCCCAGCCGGACATTATGGTCACGGAAGCCTTGTAATCCTTAACGTAGGCGATGGAGCCAGGCGGCGGCGCGACCGAGATCGGGATTATCTGGGGCGAGTAAAGCCTGCTGAAGCTGAGTCTTTCATCCCAGTACCTGAAGAGCATCCTCGTGTCAGACGACACGAGCGTGTAGACGAAGACCTCATCCAGCCTGCCGTCCGGGTGCAGGGTAGCCGTGTAGGATTCTATGTGGTCGCCGCTCCTGTCCTGAAAAAAGGCGATGAGCGCGGCGAATACGCCGATTGCGCCAACGGCGAGTGTGACCACCACGAGGATGGCGATCAGCTGAATCTCGCCGTATCCACCTACCTTGCCGACGCCGCTAGGCGCCGAGAATGATGGTGAAGGCTGGTCAGCCGTACGAATTCACTGGCTAGAATTGGTGAAGAGCATGTATAAGATTATTCCATTAGATTCATAAACCCGGGCCATTTTCCATCGCTACCGAGGAAGGTTTGCACAACCTTCCCAAGCATACATCAGAATTGTTAGAAATTTAAAATCCGAGTTAGTCATCTTGATCGATGGGGTGCACCTTGTCGGTCAGGGATAGGATGGACGAGATGCTGAAGACCATCGAGGAGGCGGGCGGGGATGGCATCGAGATGAAGGAGCTTATGAGCATCTACTACGAGAGATGGGGCTTCAGGCTCGCCACCATCAAGGGGTACGTCTCCGACCTCGAGGAGCTGGGGAAGATCAGGGTGGCAGGCACCATCCTTTACCACCACAGCCATAAGCCCCCGAGAGGCCTCGTCCGCTCAACGAGGTGAATCCTGAGCCGGCGCCTCACTCGTATCTTATCTCACTCGTATCGGAGCGCCTCCACGGGGTTCATCCTGGACGCGTGCCACGCAGGGTAAAGCCCCGAGAGCACGCACGTGACCACCGCGAACCCCACCACCAGGGCCCCGAGGGAGACGCTGAGGTCAGGCGCCAGCCCTCAGCGTCTCCCTCGGGGCCCTGGTGGTGGGGTTCGCGG
>CAZYUK010000350.1:0-1695 GCA_964650675.1 uncultured Candidatus Bathyarchaeia archaeon | reverse complement strand
CGCCGGCGCGTCGTTGACACCGTCCCCCGTCATGCCGACGAAGTGGCCCCTCGCCTGGAGGCTCTTGACGATCAGGTACTTGTCCTCAGGGTAGATCTCGGCGAAGCCGTCGCTCCCCTCGATCGCCTCCAGTGTAGCGCCGTCCTCGGTGTGATCTTTTAGATCGGAAATCTTGGAGATGTTTTCTCCCAGGCCCGCTTGCGCGGCGACCTCCTTGGCTATCGGCAGGGCGTCCCCCGTGAGCATCTTCACCCCGACGCCGAGGCTCTTCAACTCGGAGATGAGCTTAGGCGAGTCCTCCCTAGGCTTATCGTAGAGAGCAGCGATCCCGACTAACTCGGCTTCATCGCCGCTGGGCCCCTCGGCGACTGCTAGGACACGGTACCCCTTGGCTGAGAGCGCCTCGACCTCTTGCTGGAGGCGTCCGAGCTCCTCGTCACAGTCCTTGCAGAGATGAATTATGGTGTTAACCGCCCCCTTCACCGCGTAGATCCGCCTCCCTTCGTCCTCGAGATCGGCTTCGATCCTGCGTGTCGACGGGTCGAATGGCATGAACCTGACCTGCCTGTACTTGTCGAGGGGCAGACCTATCTCCCGGGCCTTCGATATGAAGGCGAGGTCGATGGGGTCCTGGTTCGCCTCCTGGGAGGCCAGGGCGCCGTAGAGGATGACATCCCTCTTCAAATAGTTCCCGATGGGGAGGGCGTCAGCGACGGTGAGCCGGTTCATGGTTATTGTGCCCGTCTTGTCGGCGCAGAGCACATCCATCGTGGCCGCGTCCTCGATGGCATCGAGGCGGGTCACTATCGCCCCCTTCTTCGAGAGCTCGAGGGAGCCGAGAGCCATGCTTATCGTGAACATAGTGGGCAGGGCGACTGGGATCGCCGAGACTAGGAGGATCACCGTGAGCGGCGCTATCTCCAGGGGGTCTATCCCGCGGAGCAGCGCGAGGCCCATCCCGGCTGCGACGGACACCACGACCATGACTAGGAGCCATCTGACCACCTTCGAGATCATTTCCTCTATGTGGAGCCTGGGGCGCGCGATCTGGACGAGTTCCGCTGTCCGGCCGAAGTAGGTTTTAAGCCCTGTCGCGGTCACGATGCTAGTGGCCTCGCCGCCTTTCACGATCGAGCCCGAGTAGAGGGTACCACCCTCCTTCCTCTCGACTGTCAGAGATTCGCCCGTGAGAGCAGACTGGTCGACGTCGAGATGCCCGCCTAATACCTGGGCATCGGCGGGAACCATGTCCCCGGCCCTCAGGCGGAGCAGGTCGCCGGGTACGAGACCTCTGGCGGGCACGAGGCCCCATTCGCCGTCGCGCTTCACACGTGCGTTGACCACCAGCCTCTTCCTCAGGAGGGCGACCGCGCTGTTCGCCTTCTCCTCCTGGATGTAGCTCACGGCTGCGTTGAAGGAGAGGAGGCCAAAGATCACGCATGCCTCGATCACCTTCCCCAAGGCCAGCTCCATCCCGACGGTGAGTTCGAGCATCCAGGGGGTGACACCCCAGAACTTCTTCGCCAGCTTCAGCAGGGGGTTGACCTTCTTCTCGGGCACCTCATTGTAGCCATACTCCTTGAGCCTTCGCTGCGCATCATCCGAGCTGAGACCCCTGTCGATGTTCAAGTCCCCGACCCCGTGCAGATGCTGTTTCTCGCCCAAGAAGTTCGCCTAGACTAGAGTCGAATCCGT
>CAZYUK010000349.1:0-1696 GCA_964650675.1 uncultured Candidatus Bathyarchaeia archaeon | reverse complement strand
TCCTCGAAGTCAGTGACCAGGTCAGGGATCATCTTCTTGATCGCTTCCCTGTCATAGGTGACGATCTTGGCGCCATGTTTAGCCATGGCGTCCACCGCCTCCTTTGCCGAGGAGTGTTGATCCTCGCTGAAGAGCCACATGTACCCTGTCCTATTGAGCTTCAGGTCGTAGCCGAGGTCCTTCTCGAGATGGGTGAACCAGTCGATAGTCGAGTCGGCTAGGAGGTAGTTCGCCTCGCCCGTGAAGAGGTTCCGGAAGGCGCCCTCGCTCTTGGCGCTATTCCCCTGACCCGGGCCTCCGAGCCTCTCGATCACTGTGACCTTCCTCGTCGGGTCTCGCTTCTTGAGATAGTAAGCCGAGCTTAGGCCGAGGACGCCTGCACCTATGACGAGGATGTCGCACTCCATATGCTTCAGAGAAGAAGCGGGCCAGAGAATTTAATATTATATCCTGTCGGCCTCGTTGAAAATCATCGTCATAGGACGAAGGCCTCATGCTCCACGTGTCTGCCCTTGACTCCTAGGTCCGCGACTCGGAACCTTCGGCCGCCATAGAGCTCTGCCTCCTCCTCTCCATAGTAGTTTGCTGCAGCGATCCTCCCAAGGGCGTCGCTCTTCATTATGCCGCTCCCGCTCGAAGCCCCGATATAGATGAACCCTTCGCCTGAATAGACGACGGGCGTCTCGTCCAGGCTATTTATGTCATACTGCCCAGCCCAGCTGTTGACGGGTCTCACGTCTGAGAAGCACGGGAAGTACCTCACCAGGGCGTGGTAGATGTTGTTCCCATAGTAATTCTCCTCCGGCTTGGGGTCATCCTCGAGGCCGAACCCTCTTCCGAGGCCGTCGGCGCAGCCGAGCCAGATACTTTTTTCAGAGACCTCTGTCCTCAGGTGGATGCCCGCCTTCGGTAGGATGGTCAGGGGTAGGGCGTTATCGCTGTTAAGCCCCCTTATATTGATCAGCCCGCTTAGCTTAGGGTCCTTGAAGGCGAATAGTTGCCTCTTCTTCGCCCGGGTGAAGGAGTCGAGGCCGACCGAGCTGAGGATCCCTTCAGCCCAGGTCCCGCAGGCGACGACGGTCGTCCCCGCCCCTATATTGCCACTCATCGTCTCCGCGCCCATGATCTCCTTCTCCTGCCAGACGAAGGGCTCGCCGGGTAAGCCGAGCTCCTCTTTCGGCTTTAGCAGCAGCCTCCTCGCCTCGGTGCCGTAATGAACCTCTCCGTCTAGGCCGAGGAAGAGCTGCTCGTAGCCCTTGGCTAGGGCATCGGTGTCCAGGCTCCCGCATTTGTGACCTAGGACACCATAGCTGACCTCCTCGAGACCCATGAGGTCAGCCTCCTCATCCTCGGAGAAGTCAGTGACCAGATCCGGGATGAGCCTCCTCAGCTCGTCTTCATCGAACGTCGTCGTTTCTGTACCCCTCGCCCTGATCTTTGACAGGGAGGAGCTCAGCCTCCTGTACTGGGACTCGCTGAAGAGCCAGAGGTAGCCGAGCATGTAGAGCCTCAGGTCATGGCCCAACTCGCCCTGGAGGTGGATCAGCCAGTCTATAGTCGAGTCCGTGAGGAGGAAGTTGGTCTCGCTGGTGAAGATGCTCCTGAAGGCGCCCATGCTCTTCGCTGTGTTCCCCTGCCCCGGCCCGCCTAGCTTCTCGATGACGACGACCCTCTTCGAGGGGTCTCTCCGCTTGAT
>CAZYUK010000348.1:0-1713 GCA_964650675.1 uncultured Candidatus Bathyarchaeia archaeon | reverse complement strand
GGAGCAAGCCCCTGAACGTCTTCAGGCGGATAATCGTGCCCCTGACGAAGTACTCTATCTTCTCGGGCGCCATCCTCACATTCACCAGGAGCGTCGACGAGACCGGCGCCACGACCGCGGTCGCCGACCAGCTCAGGACGGCGCCGGTCCTGCTCGTCTCCTGGATCAAACAGACGGTGCCCGCGACTACCTCGGATATAGCACTCGGAATATCCTTCCTGGTGCTGACCTCGTTCGCCTCGCTGCTCGCCCTCAGGCTGCTCGTGTACAGGAGGAGGTGAATGGGACGCCTGCGCTTAGGGTGTTGAGGCTGGCCAAACGCTTCGGGGGGGCGAGGGCCATCGAGGACGCCACCTTCGAGGTCAAGGACAGGGAGTACCTATGCGTCCTCGGCCCCACGGGCAGCGGGAAGACGACACTGCTCCGCCTCATCGCCGGGATAATCAAGCCCGACGAGGGGGAGATATTCATCGACGACGAAGGGATGAACGAGGTCCCCGCCGAGGATAGGAACGCGGTGTACGTCCCCCAGACATACGCCCTCTTCCCCCACATGACCGTCCTCGAGAACGTGATGTTTGGGCCGATGGCGAGGGAGGAGCCGGCTGAGGAGGCACGCGTGGAGGCCATGAGGGTCCTGAGGCTCGTTAGGCTCGACAACAGGGCAGACTCCCTCCCAAACGAGCTCAGCGGCGGCATGCAGCAGCGCGTGGCCCTAGCCAGGGGGCTAGCCACGGGCTACAGGCTACTCCTCCTAGACGAGCCGCTCGGGGCACTGGACGCGAGGCTTAGGATAGAGCTCAGGGACGACCTGAGGAGGCTCGCAAAGGAATCTGGGCTCACAGTCATCCACGTCACACACGACCAAGAGGAGGCGATGACCGTTGCAGACAGGATACTCGTCCTCAGGACAGGGCGGGTCCAGCAGCACGGCACGCCCTTCCACGTCTACAACAGGCCGGAGAACCTGTTCGTCGCCAACTTCGTCGGCAGGACGAACTTCCTCGAGGGGATCGTCGAGGCACGGAACAGGGACAGGAGCACGGTGAGGCTCCGAGGGAACCTCTCGTTGGACGTCGCCGACACCAGCCACGAGGATGAGGAGGATGTCATAGTGGCTGTCAGGGAGGAGAGGACCCTCCTGACGGGCGACGACCCAGGCGAGGGCAGGAACGTGCTCGACGGAGAGGTCACACAGATCTCCTTCCTCGGCGCCTACATCCGCCTCGGGGTGAGGCTGAGGAACGGGGACTCGGTCTCGTCGCTGATGCCGACTGATATAGTGCTTGGCCGGTTCAGGGTCGGCGACAGGGTCTGGGTGTCGTTCCACGCCGGCAGCGCACTCGTCTACGATTACCCGACGCTCGGGCTCCGCCACGAGCTGGAGGCCTACTAGATGCCGGATGTGAGGCTCGAGGGGGTCACCAAGACCTACGGGGAGATATCTGCGCTGAGGGAGGTGAGCCTAGAGATACACGACGGCGAGTACCTCTGCATAGTCGGCCCCAGCGGCTGCGGGAAGACGACCCTGATCAAGTCGATCGCCGGCATCGTCAAGCCGGACGGCGGCGAAATATACATCGACGGAAAATCTGTGACGCCCATGCCTATCGAGGACAGGGGCACCGGCTACCTCTTCCAGGAGATAGCCCTGTTTCCCAACATGAACGTCTACGACAACGTCTCCTATGGCCTCATGGTCAAGGGCGAGTC
>CAZYUK010000347.1:0-1714 GCA_964650675.1 uncultured Candidatus Bathyarchaeia archaeon | reverse complement strand
GTGCTGGACTGGAAGCTTCCCCGTAGAACTCGGGTTTCAGCCTATGTGTTGAGACTATAGCGATTCCCGTGCCAAGATCAGCCTCCCCGAAGACGAAGTTGAGATATCCAGCGTATAGATCCCCCGACTCTACAGCCAATATCCTCTCTTCATCCCCTTTCTTGACGCTGCTACGGAGGAACTGAAGAATCAAGGTTGAGTTGTATTGTCCCCTGCTCCGTTTGATGCAGCTAGGGGGAGGATGGATGACTTGATCGTTAAGGGTAACTTGACTGTCTGGGAAAGCCTCTGCAAGCCTATCTTCCAGTCGTCGGAGAGTATTCTGATCCAGCTCACCGTCAGACAAGATTCTTATACGAATCAAGACTAGATCCCCTAAAATTGTTGTAAGCATACTTCCGCTTTATTTATTCAAAATGTTGCGCTGCATTTTAAGTGTCCCTCGCCGCCGGGAACATATGGCTGAAGGACCACATCGCGTGTAACATTTAGATAGTAAATGGAGTACTGAGCTTGCGGTGAGATTGGTAGTCTCCAGTATGAAGCGCACGCGCTCCAGACGTAGTCCCCCGGCGGGTCCTTGCCGTCGACCTTCACCAGGTCGAAGATGGCCAGCTTAAGCCTCTCTGGATCGGCTACCCGCCAGTGAAGGAGGTCCGGCAGCCGCATGGGCCTGTCGTTCTCCATGGCGTGGAGCTCCGCGAGCATCATCGCGTCGACGATGCCCCTCTTTCCAAGGGACCCCTCGAGGTCCCTGAGCGCGGGGACTTCCCTCGTCCTCCCCCACCTGTTGACCATGGCCGCCTCCCCCGACCTGTAGAGCAGGACCTGGAACTCGCCGTCGAGCTTGGGTGTGACTATGCAGGGTATCGGCAGCCTGTCGATGGACTCAGCACTCTCCATCCTGGGTTTAAGTGACTCGAACTCTGACATGTTTCCTCCAAAAAGGTTTAGGCAGTGGGAGCTGCCTTCTGATCCATCTGTGCCAGTATCTCCTTGAGTGGACGAGTGGACGAACCCTCAGAAGGTCTGGAAGCTGAGGAGGTACGGGTACTACAAACGTAAGAGTGCAAGCTTGTAAGTTTTAATCGGTGATGCACACCATTCTAGGATGATATTATGTCTAAAACTAGATGTCCTTGGTGCGGGGAGGAAATTAAAGTTGAGGAATGGAGTAACCACATTGATTCTCATAAAGATCCTTCCTACGATAGGAAGCTTATAAGAGAAAGCCAGAAAAAACACTACCCCGCACCTAATGGAATAGATCCCGAAATGGTCAAGTTTGTTACTTGCTTAGCAAGGAGGCTTACTAAGCTTCCCTCGCCTGGTGAATATGCAAGCGGTCCACAGGGTTTTATAGCCAAGCTTTTAGAGAGGCGTATGGAATGCGAAGGTGAGATTTACGAAGTCTTGATGGGTAATAAAACTCTAGACGAGTTTTTTTCATATGCGACACAGCCATGGGATATAGACAGCAATAAACTTTCAAAAATGATCTATGAATGCTTGGTGGACTTGCGTGGAAAAGAAATCGAGAAATTAAGGAAGAACTGGCATGAGTTTTTATATTTATGATTCCCAAGTGCGAACCTGATAAACCGATTGGTTGTGTGCGGTCAATTCAATAGTCTTTTTTGAGGTAGCGGGTTTAAGAGCCATGTTTCCTCCAAAAAGGTTTAGGCAGTGGGAGCTGCCTTCTGATCCATCTGTG
>CAZYUK010000346.1:0-1718 GCA_964650675.1 uncultured Candidatus Bathyarchaeia archaeon | reverse complement strand
ATCTGGGCGTAGAGCTCATCGGCGCTGACGACGCCTATCTCTCTCAGCATCTCCTCCTTCACGGCTGGGACAGAGTTGGGTATGTACGGGTGGACACGCTTCCTGCTCCCCAAACCTGGGCACCAAACCTAGCTCAGCCCTGAGGCGTAATAATCCTTCGGGCGCGACCGAGGTTGAGTCGGCAAAGCCTTTAGGGCTTGCCCGTTATCCATGCCTGTGAAAGCGGGCGCGGTCGTCGCGGTAGCCCTCGTGCTGGCCTCATTCGCCGTGGGCGTCTACGTGTATCCACAGGTGCCCGATATGATGCCGAGCCACTGGAACGCCTCGGGGCAGGTAGACGGCTATATGCCGAGGCTCCCCGCCCTCTTCCTGATACCCTTCGGCTCGCTTCTCCTGGTCGGCCTGTTCCTGCTCATATCGAAGATCGACCCGCTTAGGAGGAACATAGCCTCGTTCAGGGGCTACTATGATGGCTTCGTCGAGCTGTTCGCCTTCTACCTGCTCTATATCCAGTGTCTCATGGTCGCCTCGGCGCTGGGTTACAGGTTCAACGTCGTTCAGCTCCTCTTCCCCGCCGCTGGCGCCCTCTTCATCGACATGAGCTTGCTGCTGGGGAAGGCGAGGAGGAACTGGTTCATAGGCATCAGGACGCCCTGGACCCTGAGCGACGAGAGGGTCTGGGCGGAGACGCACAGGGTCTGAGGCAGGGCAGTCATCCTCGCCGGCTTCGCGGCTCTGCTCGGCGTCGTCTTCCCTGACTACGCCCTGGTCCTGATATTTCTTCCGCTGATCTTGGTGACGGTCTATTTGACCTACTATTCCTACAGCCTCAACAGTAAGTTGGAGGCTGGCTGAACCTCCATTACATCCTGCAGCGGATTGTCCTGTAGTCCCAGTTCTTCTGGGCTATCGGCTTCGCCTTGTCGACGTCGAGGCGGCCATCCTTGATCAGCCCATCGTTCACGCTGGCTGCCAAGACCTCGCCGACGAAGAGGGTGTGGTCCCCGTAAGTGTGTCTGCCTACGACTCTACACTCTAGGTGGCCGTAGCACTCCTCGATGAGGGGCGGCCTGACTTTGAAGGCGGGGATTGGCGTGAGGCCCGCCTCCTTGAACTTGTCAACGTCCCTCCCAGAGTGCGTGCCGCAGTAATGCATCTTCTCCTTCAGGTCGATTGATGGGACGTTCACGGTGAACTCGCCTTTAGCCGAGATGAGATCATGGCTGTACCGTTGGGGCGCGACCCCTATGCAGACGAGGGGCGGCCTGGAGCTTATACTCATGTACATGCCGAGCGTGATGATGTTCGGTTTACCATCGGCATCGACGCAGGTCACCATGACGACGGGGGAGACAGGGCCCGCTTGCGACAGCCTGTCAGGTGGAAGCTGCGCCTTCATCTCTTCTCGCCGAACCTCTCCCAGCTAACTATCTCCTCTAGGCTCTTCCTCTCCTTCGGCGCCGGTTTCTCATCGGGTACCCCTAGGGGAGATACGGCGACGACCCTGAGATTCTCTGGTATCCTCAGCAGGGACTTTATCTCAGCGTCCCTGACCATCGAGCCCATCCAGCAGGTGCCAAGGCCGATGTCGGCAGCCGCGAGAACAACATGCTCGAAGGCTATGCCGACGTCGTTCTGCCACCAGTTGGGCGACGTGACCGGATCGCCTATGGCGACGATCATCGCGGGGGCATTAGCTGCCCAGGCTCTGCTGCCGG
>CAZYUK010000345.1:0-1722 GCA_964650675.1 uncultured Candidatus Bathyarchaeia archaeon | reverse complement strand
CGTCTTCTTCACCGCATCCAGAAGCGCGTCACGGCTGTACGGCATCTTCAGCCCGTTCACCGCCGCGCTCCTGAAGAGCCTGTCGACGTGCTGCCGCCAGCAGAAGACATTCAGCTCACCCTCACCCCTGACGTCGCCCTCGACGTACGCCTTGATCCCCTCGAAGATGCCGAGGTAGATCGGTTCCATCGCCGAGACGAGCGCCCTCCCCGTCTCGACGACCTCGCCGTCCATCCAACAATGCTCGGCACCGTGGAAAGCCTTGGACAACAGACCACCTGAGAAAGGTTAGCTGGGAAAGGATAAAGAAGTATCGGGAGAAGATAGAGGGCCTAATAGATAGATTTAAAATGATCGAGGCGATGAGTCTTGAGATTAAAATGGTCGAGAAGATTGCCACGGCCGCGGAGATCGTCGACGGCATATCGTTCCGGCTCAGGACGGACCAGATAATCATACTCAACGGGATGCCCCCACTGGAGAAGGGTGGCGAGAAGGACAGGAAAGCCGCCGCAAAACTCGCGGAGCTCATCCTCAAGAAGAAGGTCGCGTACGAGGCGACCGAGATAGACACCATGGGACGCTCGAAGGCGAACGTCAAGCTCGACGGCCTCGACATCAACAAGGCGATGCGCGACTACATCGCCACCCTCTAAACGTTTTAACCTGATTCTATCCGAGCGAAGACGTTAAGCCACCGCAGCCCAAGGGAGTATCGATCTCCCATGAGCGAGTTCAACAAGGAACGGGCGACTCAAGCCCTCGAAAAGGTATGTAAAGAGGGAGTCGACGCCATACTCCTCTTCCCCGGGCCGAACATCTACTACTACACAGGATTCAACATAGGCCTGAGCGAACGCCTCGCCGCCGCCCTGATACCCGTCGAAGGAAAGCCCGTCTTCTTCGTCAACGAGCTCGAGGAGGAGCTCAGAGGCCAGACGCCATGGTTCAATGATAGGGTCATCTGGCAAGAGCACGAGGACCCGGTCCGGCTTCTGGCAGAAACCATCGTCGACAGGGGGCTGGGCTCCGCCGCCATTGGGCTCACGGAGGACGCGCCGTGGGGCTGGGTCAACAGGCTATCGGCGCTGGCACTGAACGTGAAGTTCGTGGACGTGTCAAGCCAGCTCGGCTACATACGCATGGTCAAGACGCCGCAGGAGGTCGACTGGATCAGGAAAGCCTGCGCGATAGCTGACAGGGCGCTCGAGAACACGTTCAGAAGACTCCGCACCGGCATGACGGAGACCGAACTCGCCTCGATGCTGACAGCCGAGATGAAGACCCTCGGCGGGGGGATGGTCTTCGTCGACATCCTCTTCGGCGAGAGGGCGGCCCTCCCCCACGGCGGCGCCTCGGAGAGGAGGCTGAAGCCAGGCGACGGCGTCCTCGTCGACATGGGCTGCACCGTCAACGGCTACTGGTCCGACATAACCAGGACCGTCTTCTACAGCGAGCCTTCGAGCCGCCAGGCCGAGATATACGACATCGTCCTCAAGGCGAACAGGGCCGCCTTCGCCGCGGTTAGGCCAGGCGCAACCTGCGAATCCATCGACGCCGCCGGGAGGAAGGTGATTGAGGACGCGGGCTATGGCGGATACTTCATCCACCGCCTCGGCCACGGAGTCGGCCTCCAGATCCACGAGCACCCCTACATCGTCAAGAACAACATGCTCCACCTCGCCCCGGGCATGGTCTTCAGCGACGAGCCGGGGATCTACG
>CAZYUK010000344.1:0-1729 GCA_964650675.1 uncultured Candidatus Bathyarchaeia archaeon | reverse complement strand
TTACGAGGCCGAGAGGAAGCGGATACTGGAGGCCGTGGGGGGCAAGATCCTCTCAATCGAGCACGTCGGCAGCACTGCTGTCCCAGGTCTCGGGGCGAAGCCAATAATAGACATCATCGCGGGCGTCGTATCGAAGAGGGTTGCGGACGAGTGCGTCGAGTTCCTGAAGCCGGTCGGCTATATGGACGTCACCCCTGAGGACGGCCCGGAGTGGTTCTTCTGCCTCGGCAGGGGGCCGCACAGCGTCGGCTACCACCTGCACCTCGTCCTCGAGGGCAGCCCATTCCAGAGGAAGCACATCGTCTTCCGCGACTACCTCAGGGGCCACCCGGAGACCGCCGCCGAGTACTACGAGCTTAAGAGACGCCTCTCCATCCAGTACAGGGAGAACAGGGTCGCATACACCGAATCTAAGACCGAGTTCATAGACGCTGTCTTGGAGAGGGCTCAGGGAAGGGGTTGAGTTCAAAAAAGAACTAGGGTCGGGTCTTAGTAAGCCTGTGAAGTAGGTCGACATCGACCTCCAGAGCCGCAGCGGGCATCTCGAGCTTCCAGCATAGGAGCACATCTGGTTTCAACTCGCCCCCCCACGCCAGGTTCTCGCCGCCGACCTTTGAGAGGAACCGCCTGCCCTCTATGAGGCATTCGGGCCCGCCGGCTTCGACCTCGGCCTTCACCTCAAGGTTCACGAGCATGCTATCCAGCACGCCCCTGATCTCAGAGAGGCTCGCCTTCGCGTGGCATGTAACCACGGCGAGGCGCCTCGCCGTCCGCGCCCCCGTCTCCGTCTCCGGGTCGAGTAGGATGACGTCGTCGACCTCGTAGAGATTCTGTGGGTACGGGTGATGCTTGTTGAGGCTCAGGACCTCGAGGAGGCTCGGCGTCAGCATGTTCCTCAGCGTCGTGTACCCCTCCATCTTCGGGTTCTCGACCTCGGCTACGGGCTCCTCAGGCATGCACATCCTCGTGAAGAGCCTCTCACTGTTCGTCATCATGAATGTGACGACCTCGAGGAAGCCGAAGCCGGTCATGAAGCCGCGGAGGGTCCTGCTGAAGACCTCGAGCGGGTCCTCGCCCGCGGCTGTGCTTATCGGCGGAATCACCGGCTCGAACTTGTCGTATCCGTAGGCGATGGCGACGTCCTCGACGAGGTCTATCGGGTGCATCACGTCCGCTCGGTAGCAGGGGATCGAGACCTCGAGGTGCTCGCCGGCCCTGACACCGTGGCCCATCCTCTTTAGGCAGGTGGCGGTCTCCCTAGGTTTCAGTTTGAGGCCTAGGGTCCTGTTCACGTAGCCATTGTCGAGCCTCATGGTCTTCGGGGAGAGGTCAGGGGTCACGGCGACGTGGTCGTGGTACCTGTTCTCCACCGAGTAGACCTCCGCGCCCCTGTCTGCGAAGGTGGTCGCGATCTCGTTCAGTGCTTCTGTGATCGCTTTCAGGTCGGTCCCCGTGATGTCGATGAAGAGGCTGTTCGTCGCCTCGTCTATGCGCGTATACTCGCCGTTTATTATCGGCGGCATCGAGAGGACCATGCCCTTGGCGTCGAGGATCATCGGATACTCCGTGGCGCCCTCGAGTATCCAGGCGTACTCCTGCCCCTTCGGAATCTCCGTGAGTATCTCGCCAAGGCTCCTCTCGGACCTCTCGCCGAGGGGCCTGAAGCTGAAGCTGGGCGGCTTCGTCGTGTAGGTGACGGGGAACCTTATCGGCTTGAGGTTGTGTAGCC
>CAZYUK010000343.1:0-1734 GCA_964650675.1 uncultured Candidatus Bathyarchaeia archaeon | reverse complement strand
CCCATGAACCACTTATGCTCCACCCGCAGCTTCTGCATGGCTGAGAGCCCCCGGCCGCGTTATAGATGCTTTATGAAGCCCTGATCACGAAAAGTCCTGGACCAGGTATAGCCTGCCCGCGTCGTAGGCGACGCCTACGCTCAACCGCCTGTAGTCCTTGTTGAGTATCTGGTCCCTGTGGCCCCAGCTGTACGCCGAGTCGTCGTACACCATATCGTACATGAGCCTGCTCAGGGCGTCCCTGGCTGCGAACTCGTCCCTGCTCGTGTAGTACTTTATGTTCTCGCCCATTGTGCTTGGCAGGTCAGGGTTGTGCTTGAACTCGCCTGTGCTCAGCATCTCCTCTGCGTACCTCTGCGCTATGGGGTTGGTGTCCAGCTCCAGGGCCCCCAGCTTCGCCTTGGCCCTCTCCTCGTTGACCAGCCCCAGCACGTACTCGTGAAGCTCACCGACGTTGGGGTTGGTGGGGAACACGGGCCCGGCGTCGGGCGTCTCAGGCTCCTGGTACCAGTTGTTTATGATGGCTATGCTGCCCAGGCTGATGGCCAGGGTTATTGCCACGAAGGCCATCTTCCTCGGGTTCACCCCGGGGCCCAGGTCTAGGAGGCCGGTCTTCCTCCTCCTGCCGTTCACCTTGGGCCTGTACGCGGGAGCCTCCACGGACTCCACGTAGGGCAGAGGCTCCGCCTCCGCCTGCTCCGCGTAGGTCTTCAGCTTCCCGCTCATGGCGATGCAGTTGTGGTCCCTCTGCCGTATGTGGTCCTCGCAGAAGCTCAGGTTGCAGTGGGGGCACCTGAGAGGCTCATCGATTTCCTTGCCGCAGTGGTAGCAGATGCCCATCTCTCCGTAGGTAGTAGATCTTTTTCTTAAAGGTTTACCAACGGGTCATCCATAACAGAGATAAGGGTCAGAGCGATGCTCAGCTATTTATAGCAAGGTTCCCAAAATTATTCAGGGTTGAAGAACAGTTTTGAAGGCATCCAGGTTCCTCGGGTTAGTCATCGCCGCTGTCCAGCTTGCGGGGGTGGCGGCACTAGCCCTGGGGGTGCAGACGATGATAGGCGTCTCGGGCTCGGTGTTCCCGCAGGGGGGCCAGGAGATACGGCCGCAGATGGGGGACCCCGTGGTCATCCCCCTCACCCTCCACCCGAGGAACGACGGGTTCTTGGAGGCGAGGCTCACCGTGTCGCTGAGCCTTGTGGTTGACGGCGACAGCCTCCTGGCGACGGATTCGGCCACAGTGAACCTACCCCCCGGAGGATCCGAGCCGGTGGAGCTGGAGCTGAGTGTGCCAGCGAGCCGGTTCCAGCAGTACATGGGCTCCTCGGACGCGTCCTGGGTGGCCGATATCAAGGTTACGACCCTCTTCAACCTCATCAGCTTCAGCAACACTATGACGGTGACGGGAGGAGCCTGAGTTGAGCTGGAACGAGAGGATTCGGGCGATCATCGGGGCCGCGGTGACCCTCATACTCTTCGTGGGAGTACCATACATGCTGCCGGCGTACCTGCCCTCCAACGTAGCCCAGCTGCTGGCAGAGGTGGGGTTCGACCTTCAGGGCTTCATCAACGAGATTATGATCCTGGGAGCCGTCACGGCGGCGCTGACGCTCGCCAAGGGCTTCGCGGGCAAGGCCAGCACGGTGAGCCTGCTGATCAACGTCGCACAGGACGTGGCCTCCCTCGTCTTCATAGTGATCCTGCTGGGTGCCGGGGACGTCTCTTCACTGGGGG
>CAZYUK010000342.1:0-1739 GCA_964650675.1 uncultured Candidatus Bathyarchaeia archaeon | reverse complement strand
CAAAAACCATTGGGCATTTTTCCATCTGCTCCAACCTCGAACACTTGTTCTTCTTCAAATGAAAGACAGACGGGCTTCTCTTCTGAATCAACTAGAGAAACGCCCTCGAAAAGTTTGTTTCGATCCAATTTCTTTAAAATCGTTATCTTCAAGGATTTAAATGACATGTTGATCAAAGATTTATTAACGTACTAATTTATGTTTTTTATCCCTGCAATATTTAAGTCGCACGCGCCATTCGCGCGCAAAGTTGTTTAGAAATTAGCCGATTTACGAGGCTTTTAACGCCTTAAACGCACTAAAACCGGCATAGCCCACCCGATCCATGGACAAAACAGAACAGGAACAAGGCGAGACCCGGAAAACCGATGAGCGGAGAGATGAATCCACCTAGGCAAGCCCTCTCCTCTGCCTGAAGCCGAGACTCACTCGACGAAGCGCTTGATGCACCTGACCAGGCGAGGCGTCCCCAGCCTCACCGCGGTGACCGCCACCGCGAGCATCGAGATGAGGCTCAGCGAGACGTGGATCACGACCTCCGCCAGCCCCCTGACCCGTAGGTCGTCCAGCATCAGCCAGTTCTTGGCCCTGCCGAACATCCTCTCGATGCCCCATCGCTTCCTGAACAGCCTCACGACCCGCTTGGAGCCCTTAGCGACGAAGTCCCTTCCGACCCTGAGGGCCCTCCTAGCCCGTGAGTCCCTCCGAACGGGTATGATCGGCTCCGCCCCCAGCCACTCGGCCGCGTTCCTGACGTTCTCCGAGTTGTACTGGCTGTCCGCCACCACGACCCTGGGGCCGACGCCGAGCCTGAGGGTCTCCTCCAGCAGCGGCTCGAAGTAGAGCTTGTCATTATCGTTGCACGGGGCCACCGTGTACGCGATGGGGAGCTCCGAGTCCGCGCAGCAGACCGTGTGTACGCGGTATCCGAGGATGAATCCTCTCCTGCCCTTGCCCACGCGGGCGTCGGGGTCGCTCCTGCCGGAGACGTTGTCCATGGCTCTTCCGCTGTATGCCTCGATGTGGGTGCTGTCCACCGCCACCACCTTCCCGATCAGGGTCCCCGACTCGATGAGGATCTTCGCCAGCCGGCTGAAGATCAGCTGGTACGCCTCCTCGCCGAGGCGGAGCCGGAACTGGGTGAAGAGTCCGTGGCTCGGGGTCCGGCGACGCCGGAAGCCGCAGGTCTTGGCCAGCTTCCGGTCTCGCCTGAGCCGCAGGGCCAGCCTCCTGTCGCTGGGTATCTGCAGCAGGTACTTGAGGAGCTGCGCCTTGAACATGGCGACCGGGTCGATGGGTTCTCTGCCGGGTCCCTCGCCGTGGTAGTGTTCCAAGAGAAGTGTGCGCATCCAGTCCAGGTCGAGTGAGTCAAGCACGCGCCCAACGTTCAACCTAGACTCAATGATCCGTTCTCTTCATGATCTATAAGAATTTCTAAACACCCTTGCGCGCGCCGACTTAAATCCTAAAGGAACAATAGGCGGTTCTTGGACTGCTGATGATGGCTATGTGAATGCGACGGCTGCAGCACAAATATACGCAAGGTGGGCCAGAGAAAATGGTGCTAAGATTATTATTGGAGCTAGGGTAACCGCCCAAGGGTAACTTTGACCTAGTGATCGATGCCGCAGGACCATGGGCTATAGAGGTAGCAAAGATGATGGGAATAACTGTCCCGATATACCACACTAAGGCGGAGGTTTTCATATTGAAGCAAAAAAAACAGTTAGGTTACAAAT
>CAZYUK010000341.1:0-1755 GCA_964650675.1 uncultured Candidatus Bathyarchaeia archaeon | reverse complement strand
GCGGGACCAAGGTGAGGAAGTGCCACACGAGCGCGAGGTACGCCTTCAGGTCCGTTAACTCTGATCCCCTCGCGAGGTACATGGATAGCGAGGTGAACATGCTCGCCTCCGATTACAGGAGGAGGCAGGACGGGGAGGTCCGGTTGAGGGACAGGTTCGAGGAGAAGGTCAGCCTACTCAAGTTCCACCCAGACTTCAACCCCGCGATCATAGACTTTCTGGTCGAGAAGGGGTACAGGGGCATAATCCTCGAGGGGACCGGCCTCGGCCACGTGAGCGATGGATGCTTCGAGGCCGTGGAGAGAGCGAACGACGCCGGCGTGGTACTTGGCATGACGAGCCAGTGCATCTGGGGCCGGGTGAACATGAACGTCTACTCGACGGGAAGGGAGCTCACAAGGAGAGGCGTCGAGCCGTTGGGAGACATGCTGCCTGAGACCGCCCTCGTCAAGCTGATGTGGTGCCTCGGCCAGACAAAGAAACAGGAGAAGGCCCTGCAGCTGATGAGGGTGAACCTGGCCGGCGAGTACAGTGACAGGACGGCCTACGAGGAGGCCAAGGGCCGATGAACTACGATGAGCTGGGGCTTAAGGTCGGCATCGAGGTCCACCAGGAGCTCGCCACAAGCCACAAGCTCTTCTGCTCGTGCCCATCCAAGCTTTCGGAGGGCGAGCCGGAGTACACCTTCACACGCCGCCTCAGGCCGAGCCAGAGCGAGTTAGGCGAGGTCGACCCCGCCGCCCTCTTCGAGTTCATGAAGGGGAAGACCATACTCTATGAGGCGGACAGGCGGACGAACTGCCTCGTCGAGATGGACGAGGAGCCTCCGGGGCCCCTGAACGGGGAGGTGCTTGACATAGTCCTCTCGTTCGCCCTCATGGTGGGCTCGAGGCCGGTCGACGAGGTCCACGTGATGCGGAAGATCGTCGTCGACGGCAGCAACACCAGCGGCTTCCAGAGGACATGCGTCACAAGCCTCGGCGGATCGGTCGAGGTCGAGGACAGTAGCTTCGGCTTACAGCAGATAAGCGTCGAGGAGGACGCGGCGCGCAAGATGGGCGAGGATGGTGACATCGTCAGGTACCGCATAGACAGGCTCGGCATCCCCCTTATCGAGGTCGCTACGGCGCCTGACATGCACACGCCGGAGGAGGTGTTCGAGGTCGCGAGGCGCATAGGGAGCATCCTCAGATCGACGGGCAGGGTAAGGCGAGGCATCGGCACAATCAGGCAGGACCTAAACATATCCGTGAAGGGCGGACCAGTCGTCGAGATCAAGGGCGTTCAGGAACTGAACCTGATGAAGACCATCGTCGAGTACGAGGCCCTCAGGCAGTCGAGGCTCATGGACGTCGCTGGGGAACTGAAGAAAAGGAACGTCAAACAATCGAGTCTATTCAATGAGCAGATCGACGTAACAGATGTGTTCGCCGGGACCGAGTGCAAGATAATCAAGGGCGCAATCAAGGCTGGACGCAGGGTCTATGCGGTTAAGCTCCCCGGCTTTTCGGGGCTGATCGGCCTGGAGCTCTGCCCCGATAGGCGCATTGGCACCGAGATGGCTGACAGGGCTAAGTACAAGGGCGGCGTTAAGGGGATATTCCACACAGACGAGCTGCCTGGATACGGCATCTCCCCGGATGAAGTCGAGGCACTGAGGAAGAAAGCCAGCGCCTCGCAGGGCGACGCCGTCGTAATAGTCGCCGACGAGGAGAGGAGGAGCAGGGGCGCTCTCTCCGCCGTCACCGAGAGGGC
>CAZYUK010000340.1:0-1758 GCA_964650675.1 uncultured Candidatus Bathyarchaeia archaeon | reverse complement strand
GAACGGCGGCTTACTCGGCCTCAGGGAGGTCGCCATAGCCAACGCGAAGGTGAACATCCCGTTCGCCGAGGCCTTCTTCAGGGGCATCCTCTGCAACTGGCTCGTGTGTCTCGCCGTATGGATCGCCACGTCCTCGACCGACACCATAGGCAAGATATTCGCCTGCTTCTTCCCGATCATGGCGTTCGTGACATCGAGCTTCGAGCACAGCATAGCCAACATGTTCTTCATCCCCATAGGGATCCTGACGGGCGGGGTCCCCGCGATAGCCTCGAAGACCACATTGGACCTGGCGAACCTGACATGGGAGGGGTTCTTCACCAGGAACCTCCTGCCGGTCACCCTGGGAAACTTGGTGGGCGGCGCATTTTTCGTCGCGACCCTGTACTGGTACGTGTACCTCAGGAAGTGAGGAGCTCAGCGGCCGGGCATCCAGGACTTTACAATCATGACCATGAGAACGGCCGAGATGAAGAGGGTGAATATGTTGAAGATGTTGAGGATGTCTGGGTCAGGGAATCCGTCTAGCTGCCTACGGATGAGGACCGTCAGGGCTAGGCCTATAAGGGCCATGACTGTCGTCCTCACGCGCTGGAACAGCTCCATCGATCAGCGGTTAGGCGCAGCGCCGATTTAAACTGTGACCTAGGGTGGAAAGGTTATTACAGCCGGGGCTAGGTGGTTCCCGATAGATATGAGGTATCATACCAGGCGCCGCGACAAGGAGATCGTAGACGAGGAGGCGATGAAGAAGGTCCTTAAGTCAACGGCCTTCGTCACAGTTGCGATGTGCAAGGGAGGCGAGCCATACCTGGTGTCTCTGAGCCACGTATACGACGAGGGGGAGGGCTGCCTCTACTTCCACTGCGCCGGCGAGGGTAAGAAGTTAAACATCCTCCGCTCCAACCCGAGGGTCTGGGGGCAGGCGCTCATCGACCGCGGCTACCACGAGGGGAAGTGCAGCCACCTCTTCGCCTCCGTCATGTTCAGCGGCGTCGTCGACTTCGTCGAGGGCGTCGAGGAGAAGAGAAGGGTCATGGAGGGGATGATCAGGTTCCAGGACGGCAACCCGGAGCCGCTCCTAGCTAGGCTGACGAAGGCAGAAGCCCTGAGAAACACTGTCGTGGGCCGCATCAGGATAGGGGATATTACGGGGAAGAAGTCTGCCGAGGTCGAACTCTGAGCAGCGTTCAATTAGCAATATAAGACAGGACTCTCTTCTTAGTGGTAACCTGATGATCGGAGAGTCGATTTAAATGGTCTACTGTAGGAAGTGCGGCGCCGAGCTCAGGGAGGGGGCGGCCTTCTGCCACGTCTGCGGGACGCCGATCGAGGTCACCCAAGCGAAGCCGGCCGAGGCGAAGCTTGAGGTCCCCGTCCCGGCGCAGCAGCCGCCGCAGATGCCTGTTAGGGATTACATCGATCTCGCGGGCTGGGGCGACAGGATAATCGCCTACATCATAGACGCCGTGATAGTCGGCGCAGTAGCCGTCGTGATAAATACGCTGATCCTGCTGCCGAGCTACTTCTGGGCCGGGATGATGGGCTACCCCGCCCTGAGGTGGGTGCCCTGGATGGACCTAGGTCCGAGCAACCTCTTCTACTTCATCTACTTCATGGTGATGGATCTCAGCTTCGGTCAGAGTGTGGGCAAGATGGTGATGAGGATCAGGGTCACGAACCTAGACGGCGGGAAGATAAGCCTGGGGCAGGCGGCGATAGAGGCCTTCGGAAAGGCCTTCCTTCTCCCCCTAGACG
>CAZYUK010000339.1:0-1760 GCA_964650675.1 uncultured Candidatus Bathyarchaeia archaeon | reverse complement strand
AGGCGACGACGAACTTGCGGGCGCTGCTGGCTCGGGCGAGTCACTGGAGCCATCTGATGCGAGAGGCTCCGTTCCTGGTCGACAAGGTGCTGCCGTTTGAAAGGAACGTCGTTTCGGTCCCGGCGTATCTGCGAGAGACGCTTGAGGAGGTGCGCCAGGCGTGGCCGGATGTGGCGTTCGTGGTGAGGATGCCGGAAAGCGGGGAGGACATTCTGGTCACGGGCGACCAGCACCTGAGGTCGGTGCTGAGAAACCTGCTCCATAATGCGGCTTCATACTCGCCCGAGGAGGGGATGGTGGAGATCCGCGTGGAGGAGGACGAAGAGAGAGCCAGGGTGCAGGTAAGGGACGAGGGACCGGGGGTGGACCCTGCGGATGTGGACAAGATATTCGCTCCCGTGGAGAGCATGAGGGAGGGAAGACGAACCGGTGCAAGGGTGGACTACGGCATGGGGGTGGGCCTGACCATCTCGCGGGCGATCACCAGAGCGTATGGCGGCGAGCTGGTCTGCCACAGCAATGCGAGCGGCGGGGGCGGGGTATTCGAAGTGATCCTGCCTTTGGAGAGGGAGGCTCCCTCCGGAGAGAAGGAGAAAAGGGACCGTGCCGAAGCGTGACTATGACCGGGTGGTGATCGCCGAAGACGAAATCGACCGGGCCACGGAGATGATGCGGCTGCTTGAGGGGGCGGGCGACTACCAGGCCTGGGCGACCAGGTGGATGGCGGAGATCGAGTCGCTGCTGTCCGAGACGAATGCCGGATGGCTGATCCTCGACCTGAATCTGGAGGACGGCAATTCGTCGGAACTGGTGCCCATTCTGCGAAAACGCTATGGAAGGGAGTTGTTCATTCTCGTGTTGTCCGGGTATTTCGAGGACTACCCGGAATATGACCTCCTGTCCAGCGGGGCGGACTTCTACCTGCGTAAGCCGTATCGCCCCAAAGCGCTGCTGCAGCAGATGGAGTCCCTGAGGGCCCGGATGGAGGGCAGGGAGCTGGTCGATGCGGGCAACGTCAGGCTTCGCGTTTCGGGAGGGGTTCTGGATGTTGAGCGGGGGATCTACAAGAAGGGGAGAGAGGAGATCACGATCCCGGGCATCCAGACGAAACTGATTCAGCTGCTGGCATCGGCCAGAGACGAGGACGGCTGGCAGTACGTCGACCGGCCTCAGGTGATCATGTACATGTGGGGCGAGGATTTCGACCGGGACCCGGTGGCGGCGACAGAACGGATCAAGAAGGTGCGGGCCCGGCTTCGGAAGACGCTGGGCGCGGAGATCGTGCACGTGAAGATCGAGGGTGCGGGAAAGCGTCGGGCGAGCTACAAGCTGACGTCGGACGTAAAGCTGCTTGAGGAGTAAGGGAGGGTAGGGGTAGGGAGATGCCAGGGATGCCGAGGGGGTTTCATCTTCCGCCATTTGTGATGGCGCCGGAGGATCTTGAGGAAGTCGCCCTCAAGCTCGAGGACAACCTGGAGAAGGGCAGGGAGGAAGCCTTCTGGCCGATTCCGACCGGTCTCTGCTGCATCGACGAGCTGACCGGCGGGGGGCTGCACGGCGGCGACCTGACGATCGTGGGAGGGGTGCAGAACATCGGAAAGACGGCGCTGGTCCTGCAGTGGGCGAATCACGTGGCCAGCGACGGCGTGCTGGCGATTGTGGTGTGTTACGAGCACAGCACGAAGACGCTTTGGGAGCGGCTGGTGTGCCAGAACTCGTTCGAGGGGGAAGGCGCCCCACACATCACGACCGACGTGCTG
>CAZYUK010000338.1:0-1762 GCA_964650675.1 uncultured Candidatus Bathyarchaeia archaeon | reverse complement strand
TCGCCCAGACGTACGTCGACTCGTCGTCCTGCATCAGCCAGGTGGGCTCCTCGACCTTAACGAGGCTTCCCCTCTTCCCGCAGGACGGGCACGGCTTATCCGTGAAGACCTCTTCAGCTTCTCCGGCAGACATATGTAGGTTATGAATATTCCGTTTAAAATATCTTATTGTCACAATGATTATGAAAGGAATCATATCGGCGCCTCAGCCACAGCCGGCGTCAGAGTTCCTGCTAGAACTGATATACCGGTGAGCCGTTTTTGGGCTGGAGGTCGAGTCTCGGTTGGAGTTGGGGGTTCTGCTCAACGTAGGCACGGCCATAGGCTTTTTCAGCTTCATGCCCCAGATGTACAGGACCGTGAAGAACAGGGATACATTGAAGGACATCTCCCTCCTCGCCCAGCTGCTGTCGATGACCGCGATCTCATGCTTCGTCATCTTCGCATTCGCCAACGCGGTCTGGCTGACCTTCGTGATGGACCTCGTCCAGGTCCTCTACTGCCTGCTCACCATCACCCTGATCCTGAGGGCGAGGAGGCTGAATAGGCCGGTGGCCGCCGGCGATACTCACCCACCCTCTACGCCCTCCACCACCTGAACTCCAAGTACTCCACACCGCCCCCCTTAACCACGGCGACGATGAAGGTCTTCCTCACGGTCGAGGCCAGGCGCCCGGACCTCACCATCTCGGCGGCGGACAGCTCATCCCCCCTCCGCCTTACCTGGACAATGTAGGGGGCGTGGTCTATTCCCGGCCCGTGCTCGTAGACGGCGAAGTCGCAGCCATACTTTATGCCCGGCGCGACGACGAAGCCCCTCCCACGGAGGTCCCTGTACACCGCGTACTTGTCGTCGAACCTCTCCAGCGTCGCCCTCGAGGTATCCAGGAGCTCCCCGAGGCCTATCCGCCTCCTCTCCTCGCCAGAGTAGACCGCGATGAGGCCGCGCTCAAGGAGATAGACCCCCTCGACGGGGTCAAGGATCAAGGGCTCCTCAAAATCCTCCTTGGGTCTGGGGTTGCCCAGGGGTTTCCCGTAGAAGCCGCTCCCGTAAAGCCTCCTGCCGTCCTCGACGGACCACACCACGAGCCGGCCGTCCCTCAGCGCCTCCACTTCCACCGGTGGCCCATCCAAGGATCCTCACGCCTAAAGGGTTATGATCCTCACGAGGTCTGAGGCGCCCTGCGCCTTGTCGACGAGGTTCTCAAGCTTGCTCGCTATCTCCCTGAGGGTGAGTATCGTCGGCAAATCGGAGTGGCTCGATATAATGTCGAGGTCGACCTTCGCGTAGAGGGCGTCTAGGCTCCTCTCAAGGCCATCGACGGCCCCCGCGTAGGTGACGGCCCTCTCTGAGTCGAATCCCAGGCTCATGACGCCGTCCTTGAGCTTGAGGAGCGAGTCGAAGGCGAGGTCGGCCATCTTTGAGACGCCCTCGGCGTCCTTCTTCTGCACCTTGATGTTCCGGTTCTCCATCTCGACGAGCAGGAAGCAGAGCGACTCCGTCACGTCCATCATGTCTCCGAAGAGGCCGATCAGCCTGAAGAAGTCGTCCCTCGTGACTAGGATGCCGCCGATGTCGTTCAGCTCCCCTATCAGGGTGCCCCTGATCCCGTCAGCCTCCTCCATGATCCTGTGCAGGTCGTCGAGGACGGCCGGGGGCGCGCTCCCCTCCTTCGAGAGGGAGTCGAAGACGATGAGCGCCTTCCTGAACGACTCCACGACGAGCCTTATGTTGTCCTGACACAACATAAGGAGTTTCCGC
>CAZYUK010000337.1:0-1763 GCA_964650675.1 uncultured Candidatus Bathyarchaeia archaeon | reverse complement strand
TCTGCAAGGAGGCTGGATACAACGCCCTCATGCTCGTGGAGGAGGAGCCAAGCGTCCACAGGAGGCTCTTCAGCAGGAACCCGGTCGAAGCCGCCAAGGACCTCGCCATCTATTTCTTCGGCGAGAAGGGGAAGGAGGTGATCTAGCATGCCTGGCGGATATGCGGGCAAGTTCCTGGATGTCGACCTCACGAAGGGGAAGATAAACGAGGTGACCTTCAGCGATGAAGTTCTTCGTCAGTACTTCGGCGGTAGGGGCCTCGCGGCGAAGATCCTCTGGGACCGGGTCGGCAAGAAGTGGAGCAGGCTGGATCCCTACGCTCCGGAGAGCCCCCTGATAATCCTGACAGGGCCCATGACCGGCATCTACCCGGGTGGGAGGATCTGTGTCTCAGGGAAGAGCCCTGTCAGTTACGGCACGGTGGGTAGCACGGCCTCCACGGAGTTCGCCCACGAGCTGAGGTGCGCCGGCTACGACGGTGTCATCTTCACGGGCAAGTCGGAGAAGCCCGTCTACCTCCTCGTGACTGACGGCGAGGCAGAGATCAGGGATGCTAGCCACCTATGGGGCAAGCTCGGTGAGGAGACCATCAAGATCCTCAACAGGGAGGTCACAGCAGAGCTGACGAAGAGGAAACCGAACGTCGGCCTCTGGCGAGAGCCCGGGATGGTATACATCGGCCCTGCAGGGGAGAACATGGTGAGGAACGCCGCGGTGATGACGAAGCTCTGCCACGCCGCGGGCTACGGTGGCTACGGAGCACTGATGGGGTCGAAGAGGCTCAAGGCTGTAGTAGCAAAGGGGAGGGGACCGATACCGAGGGTCGACGCACCTGAGGCGGTGAAGCTCCTCTGGAGGAAGGCACATCAGATACTCATAGGAAAGACGGAGTTTAGACGTTATGGTACGGGCTACCTTGGCTACCAGGTCGGCGCAGATTACAGTACGGAGCCCATCAGGAACTGGCAGGAGGAGTGGCACGACGAGAAGAGGTACGGCGGACCGGAGTTCGAGGACAGGTACTGGGTGAAGAAGAAGTGGGCCGACTTCAACTGCACCACGAACTGCATGAAGGTCAGCTGCATCAGGGAGGGGAGGTGGAAGGGGGACATCACGGACCTCCCGGACTACGAGCTCCAAGCCTACTGCGGCACCAACCTAGGCATCTTCGACCCCGGCGAGAACATCCACATGAGCGCCCTCATAGACAACCTAGGCCACAGCGGCATCAACGGCCCCAACGCCATGGGCTTCGCCGCGGAACTCTACCAGAGGGGCATACTCACCGAGAAGGACATAGGCTTCGAGCTCAGGTGGGGCGACGCCGAGGCGTTCACTAAGCTCGCATGGATGATCGCCAAGCGCGAGGGGATCGGAGACGTACTCGCCGAGGGCACCTACAGGGCGGCTAAGATGATAGCCAAGAAGAAGAAGCTGCCCGAGGAGGATCTGCTGAAGTACGTAGTCCACGTGAAGGGCATAGAGATCGGGGCCCATGGCACCCGCAGCGACGCAGACTACGTACATGATATCAGCTACGCCGGGAACGTGCAGGGCGGCGACCACACCTCGATCGCGGAGGACGGCTACACCGACATGACCAGCGCCGTCTTCGCCGACTGCGGTGTAATATGCGACTTCTGCAGGACCAACAGGGAGCTTGAGCTCGACTTCGCCAAGGCGGTCACGGGCTTCCCCGTCACCGTCGAGAGCTGGAGGAAGGAGACGGGGCCGAGGATAGTCACGCTGCAGAGGGCGCTGCT
>CAZYUK010000336.1:0-1765 GCA_964650675.1 uncultured Candidatus Bathyarchaeia archaeon | reverse complement strand
TCATAAAGCCCAATGCCCAGTTCCTGGTCTATCCCCTCGGATTCGGGGAGATGAAGGAGATCGTGGACACGATCCACGATGGAGGTTGCCTGGCCCTCCTCGACGCAAAGCTCTCAGACATTGGCAGCACCATGGAGGCTGGGCTTCACTGGATAGGCGAGCTCGGATTCGACGCAGTCACATTCAGCCCGTTCCCCGGCTACGAAAACGGTGTCGACGCCGTCTACAGGTGGGCAGGCAAGGAGGATAAGGGGATATTCGCCCTCTGCAGGATGTCGAACCCTGGGACCCATGACTGCCAGTCGAGGATGATGGACGGCGAGCCCTTCTACCGCAGGCTGACCCGAGACGCCTTCAGCCATGGCTCGAACGGATTCGTTGTAGGCTGTACGGCACCCGAAGAACTCGGGGTCGTGAGGGGGATCATAGGGGAGGACAGGCTCATACTGGCGCCCGGCCTCGGCCCGCAGGGCGGCGATCCCGTCTCCGCCCTCAGGCTGGGCGCCAACGGCTTAGGGGAGGGACTCCTTGTGTCATCGTCGAGGACGGTCAACTACGCATACGAGGTGATGGGGTGGGACTGGAGGCGCTTCCCCGAGGCTTCTGCCTCGCAGGCGAAGAAGAGCAGGGATGAACTGAATCAGATAAAGCGTAAGGTATATGGCCACTAATTTACCCGCTGAAAATCCTTTTATTGATAAACCATAGGCGTCTCAAATATTTTGAGAAGTATCTCTAAAAGACTTTAATATCATCCCGCCTAAGGTGAAAGGAGTGTGCTAAAGGGGTTGAAGATTTCATGAGCAGGCTTTATGAGGTCAGGTTCCACGGCCGCGGCGGCCAGGGGGCCTGGACAGCCTCCCTCCTCCTCGCACAGGCTGGGCTGAAGGAGGAGAAGAATATTCAGAGTTTTCCAGCCTTCGGGCCCGAGAGGGCTGGGGCACCGATCACCGCCTACACGAGGATAAGCGACGAACCGATACAGATCCACTCCAGCGTCTACGAGCCGGATGTCGTGGTGGTGCTCGACCCGACACTCCTGGGGCCGGCGGTCATCGAGGGCTTGAAGCCGGACAGCATGATCGTCGTGAACACAAACGAGACCGCGGCCGAGGTGAAGAAGAGGCTGGGTCTGAAGAAGGCCGAGGTCTGGGTCGTGAACGCCACCGGCCTCGCACTCAAGGTTTTAGGGGTCAACATCACCAACACGGCTCTGCTGGGTGCGGTCGTGAGGGCGTCGGAGATGGTGAAGCTGGACTCCGTCCTTGAGGTCGTCAAGGAGAGGTTCTCTGGGAAGGTCAGGGACCAGAACATCGAGTTGGTCAAGATAGCGTATGAGGAGGCAGTGAAGGGATGAGCGAGAAGAAGGGCTGGAAGTCCCTAGACAAGGGCGCCGTCGCCTACAAGTCGAGCCGCGACTATGAGACCGGCGACTGGGGCGTCGCCCAGCCGAAGTTCAACCGCGAGAAGTGCACGAAGTGCACGCTCTGCCACTTCTACTGCCCTGAGGGGGCGATAAAGGTGAGGGATGACGGCTACATGGAGGTTGACCTCCGTTACTGTAAGGGCTGCGGCGTGTGCGCCGAGGAGTGCCCGGTCAAATGCATAGAGATGGTGGCGAAGAGATGAAGCAGAAGCTGATGGGTTTAAACGGGGACGAGGCTGCCGCCTACGCGACGAAGCAGGTAGACCCCGACGTCGTGGCAGCCTACCCGATCACGCCGCAGACCATCATAGTCGAGCGCTTCAGCGAGTACGTCGCTGA
>CAZYUK010000335.1:0-1766 GCA_964650675.1 uncultured Candidatus Bathyarchaeia archaeon | reverse complement strand
CCTTGACGCCGGCGATGTGCTCTATCTGGTACCTGGTCATCGCCTCGTCGAAGTCGGTGACGCTGATGTATAGGTCGACCATCTTCTCGAGTGGCATGCCGACGTGTACGAGGAATGATGTGAGCGCGAACCTCTCCATGTGGCTCGCCCTCCTCCCGGAGAGGAGCCCCTCGAGGCAGATCCTCATGCATGGCGGGAACGCCTCGTTGACGACTGTGGTGGGCAGACTCTCTCCGCCGAGCCTGGAGCGGTTCTCCTCGAAGACCTTGGACACCTTGTCGAGGCGCTGCCTGAGCGGCTCCGGGAGGCTTATCCTTGTGTGCTTGGCGAGCCTCGCCTCTATCTTCGCCTCGACCTCGCCCTGTAGGAGCCTGGCGGCCTCGTTCCTGGTGAGGAGGACGTAGCCGTTCTTCATTATCCTGTTGACGAGCTTCCACTTGTCCTCGTGGAAGCCGGAGGAGGCCCTGAGGTAGTCGCCGAACCTGAGCCTGAACCTGTACTCCTGGTCGTCGTGCGTCTCCTGGACCTGGGATAGGTCCCAGCCGAACTCCGAGGATGCTATATCCATGATCCTGTCCTCGGTCTCGCCCCTGAGCAGCCTGTACGCCCTGACCGCCTCGCCGAGGGCGTATCGGCGGTCCAGGAAGTGCTCCCCGAGGATGGTGACGTACATGACGGCTATCGGGTATGAGATGAGCTCAACCATCTGGTCGTCGAGCCTGGCGCTCACCTCCCCGTCTAGGATCGCCTCGACGACCCTCTCGGCGCCCCTGTCGAGGGCCTTGCCGTAGCTCGGGTCCGTGAGGTCGTCTATCTGTAGGTTGAGCGTTTCGACCAGGGTGATGGCCTGCCCGAGGAACGGGTACTTGGCAGCCTCCTTCTCCGACATCCCCCGGTCGCTCTCGTCAAGGTTGGGTTGCCGGCGGTATTAGACTTTGTGCAGGATGTTTAGGGGGGTCGCCCTTGATTTTTAGGCATCCTTCTCCCCGGGATCGTCGACGCCTAGTAATCATGTAGGTATCGAGAAGCGGCCCTCCAGCGGGAGGTTGATCTCCAGTCTCTCGACGGTCGCCGTAAGCCGTGAGGTCCCGTCCTTGCCTGCGTACGTGAACCTGTGTGGTCAGGGTTCTTCCATCCTTTTATCGCCGTATAATACGCTAATTATATCAGATGATGCGCATTCTGGCTGAATGATGGTTGACCTAACGTTCATTTATGTGGCGGCTGTGCTGGCAGGAACATACTTCGCGGCATCTCTTCTCTGGCCCATGCTTACGGGAGGTGCCGGATACACCACAACACCAGGGAATGCGATAGCCGAAGCCCTCGACCTCTGCCGGCTGAGTAGAGAGGAAACCTTCTATGATCTCGGCTGCGGAACGGGGGAAGTCCTCATCGAAGCCTCGAAGATATGTGACCATGTGAGAGGAATAGAGATAGAGCCCATCAGATGGTTAATATCAAGGATCAGGGCGGGAAAGAAGGCGAGAGTTATCCTAGGCAATTTTTTCAAGCAGGACATCTCCGATGCTGATGTCGTCTTCATATTTCAATACAAGGGGAAAATCAACAGCAGAATCGCGGAGAAGATCAAGCGGGGGACGCGTAGAGGAACAAGGGTCGTGAGCTACATGCATCCAGTCGAGAACATGAAGCTGATGCGGAGACAGAAGGAGATCTTCGTTTACGAGGTTGAATGAAGGCGGGTTGAATGTAGGTTCTTGATTCGGCTGAAGAATTTTACACTGTTAAATATCAATTATTAA
>CAZYUK010000334.1:0-1767 GCA_964650675.1 uncultured Candidatus Bathyarchaeia archaeon | reverse complement strand
GGCCTCCAGGATGGCGTCGATCTGGTCCTCCTTAAGCATCGCCCCGTGGAGGAACATCCCCTTCCTCTTCTCAGTGTTCAGGATGGACTCCCTGATGGGATAGGGGTACTCGAATCGTGTGAGCCCCTTGAACGTGAGGCTGCACTTCCAGTTGTGCCCCCTGCTGTACTCCTCCTCCTCGGGCGTCATCTCCCAGAGCATCTCGACCTTGTCGACGACGCCGTAGCCGATGAAGCAATCCGTGGCACCCGCCTTCTTGGCGAGGAGGATCGGCGTCCCCCTCCTCCACCTCCTCATGACCCCTGAGTAGTATTTGCCCCTCTCGAAGACCTGCTTCAGCCACTCGTCTGTGCTTATCCTGAGGATATACCCGGGATTCTCCTCTGTGGCCATCAATACTACAAACATTCAATTAATATTAAAGTTAATCTGGCCTCTCGTTTTCATACTTCTCCTCAACGAACTCCGTGATCGCGCGTTGCTCGGCCTCGGGCCTCTTCAGCCTCTCCCACTCCTCCTCCTCGACGAGGCCGCCGACCTGCTCCTTTATCGACTTGGCGAGGCGCGGGCCTATGAGGGGTATCTCGACGAGCCTCTGAAGCGGTGTCTTCGTCAGGGCCGATATGCTCGTGAAGCCCGAGTTGTAAAGGACCCTGGCCCTGACGCGTCCTATGCCCTTCAGCCTGACCAGAGGCAGGAGCTTCTTGGTCACGCCGTGTATGACCCTGTCCTCGAGTTCGCCGAGGTGACGCTTGTGGTCCGGGGCCCCCACGATGTCGGCGAGCTCGCGGGACGCGTAGAGGAGCCACTCCGCGTTGTGGACGGCGGCGTACCTGTCGCCTGGCTGGACCCCGTACCGCTCCAGTATCTCGTTCTCGGTCTTCTCGTTTATCCAAGCCTCGAGGACCATCGCGGTCTTCACCTCGCCGAGGAACTGCTCGAACTCTATGTAGTCGCCCTCGTCCGTGACCGGGCAAGCGAACTCCTCCCTCCGCTCCTCGGCGTAGCCCTCAACCTCGTCCACCTCCCCCCGGCGGGGGCGGAGAATTGGTTTCATGTCCGGGGTGTGGCAGATGAGGTGGAGCCAGGTGAAGTCTGAGACGTCCATCGCCCCCCTCCTGAGGCCGTCCCTGATGATGGTTGCCGAGAGGGGATCGATGTAGAGCTCCGAGACCCTCCGGCCGAAGTCTGTCGCGTAGAGGTAGTCGCCCTTCTCCTCGAGCATCCCCTCCTTGTCGAGGTACCTGAGGATGCCCGTGAGGATCAGCTTGATGCTCGCCGCCGGGTAGTGGTAGCCGTAGAAGGTGCCCCCGAAGAAGTCGAGGAGACCCTGCTCCGTATGGGCGAAGTCGGAGGCCACCGCCGCGAGGGTGTGCCCCCTCAGCGCCGACTCCTGGGCCAGGCGGCTGTAGAGCCTCTCCGGGCTGGCGAGCACGTAGTTCTCCATGAGGTAGTCCTGCTCGTCCGAGGTCGAAGCTATCAGTACCGCCTCGCCGTAGGGGTCGTACTGGGGCCTCCCCGCCCTGCCGCTCATCTGCTTGTATTCCAGGACAGTTATCGGGTACATGCCGTACCCGGCGACGAACCGCTTGTAGCTGCCTATCACCACGGTCCTGGCCGGCAGGTTCACGCCGGCGGCCAGCGTCGGTGTGGCGACAAGGATCTTGATAGTCCCGGCCTTGAAGGCCTTCTCGACGAGCCTCCTGTGCTCGGTGTTGAGGCCGGCGTGGTGGAAGGCGGCGCCCTTCGACACCGCCGATGAGAGGC
>CAZYUK010000333.1:0-1775 GCA_964650675.1 uncultured Candidatus Bathyarchaeia archaeon | reverse complement strand
TGCTTCGCGTCGAAGGTGTAGTGGTTGAGTACGCCGAGCTTCCAGGCCTTCTCCTCTATCTTCTTGAGGTCGTCGCCCTGACCCACGTCGAGGGTGACGCTCACGACGTCGCTCTTGTACTGCTCCTGCAGCCACTTCAGCATAACGCTGGTGTCGAGGCCGCCTGAGTAGGCGAGCACTATCTTCTTCTTAGCCATTCGGGTTTCCCTTCGAAGGAATAACCCCTTACAGACAGAGCCAACTTAATATATCTTGCGACATAATTGTGCCATTTTAATATTTAGATGTTCTAAATAGAGTATTTTCTTCCTTTGTCTGCTGCCCTTCCACACCCTGAGACTTGCCAGGAGTCTGCGTGGTCTCGACTGCCTTCTTCTCTGCAAGGCTCCTCTTCTCGTCCCATGCCTTCGCGAATAGTGAGCCTATCGCGCCGCCGATGAGAAGGCTCACGATGATTAAGGCATCGGATGACGGTCCCTCGCCGGAGAAGAGGAAGAATATGGACTCGAGGATGTAGCCGCATATCGCGGTGACCATCCCCACTTGAAGGTGATCCTCGCCCACCTTACGAGCCACGAGGAAGCTGCCTAGCGCTCCACCCACGAAGTTGGCGATGAGCATAATGATGAAGGCTAGATCCCCCAGTCCCATGGCCTCCTCCTCACTCAGCCCGCCCAAATATAGGGCGACAGCCTGCGTCATAATCAGTACTACGCTGAAGGAGAGTGCAGCTCCGGCGAGGTAGTTCTTGAAGCTCCTCTCTCGACTCCTTCCCATAGCAAGAGGATAGGGGATCCAACTAATATTTAACAGCGAGCCGTCCGTCCGCAGAGCGGACGATGACTGTAAAGTTCTTATCTGGCGGCGACGGCTATGAGCATCTGATCGCGATTTGACCCAGGCTGAGCGGGCACCGGTCATATTCGACTACTTCGCAGCAGGCTTACTCACAAGCTCCCTGGTCTGGTTCTGGCTCCAGCTCATCGCCTACTTCCCCCAGTTACCCATAGAGTCCCTGGGGCTGTTCTATATCGCCGCGAGCGCGGCATCAACCTACCTCGTATGTAGGAGGACAACCAGGGGACAACTCGGCGTCGGCATAAAGACAGCCCTCTTCTCATTGGTGATGACGGTGCTCATTCTGCTCAGTTTTGGACTGGATCTGAACACCGACTTCCTGATCCAATTAACCATTGGTTACCTTTTCGGTAGCATGGTAGCCGCCTACCTTGCGCTGAGAAGCCGGCTCAGGAAATCGGTTCAAAAACTCGAGTCAAAGCCTGAAATCTCACCGGAAGGCAAGCCGGAGGATAAAACCGGGGTCGAGCCCGATACCAAGGAAGGCGTCGAGGCAAAGAACACTTAAATCAGCATCGGTAAAGACATAACTCATCTAAAAAGAGGTGGTGAACACTGTACTGGGATATGGAGATAACCCCCGCCGAGGAGGAGGAGGCGATCGAGAAGTTGGCGCAGGTCATACACAAATACGGGATGGAGACCGTCGCGATCCTGAGCCTGGAGAGCATGAAGCCACTCGTCTGGATCGGCGGGGAGTTGGGCAGGGCGTTCATCACACCCTTCGTCCCAGTCGTAAGCGAGGCCTGGGGGCAGAAGACGGAGAAGTTCTTCAGGATATTCCAGAAGCGCGAGAACATCGATAGGCTTCTGACCCGCGTGGAGAAGCTCGCCGAAGAGGAGGAGAAGAAGCCCGAGGAGGTCAAGGAGGGGGGCTCACCGGCCCAGGGCGAGGAGCAGGCTGAGGAGCCCAACAC
>CAZYUK010000332.1:0-1777 GCA_964650675.1 uncultured Candidatus Bathyarchaeia archaeon | reverse complement strand
GTCCAGCTCGCTGCCTACTGCATGCTCCTTGAAGACCACATCGGCGAGCCCGTGAGGATGGGCTACCTCTACCTCTTCGGAACGAACGAGCGGTATGCCATCACCATCACCGACTGGCATCGAGAGAAGGTCGTCGAGACCGCCGAGGCGATCCGGAGGATGAGCCTTGAGAGGATACCGGACTTCGCGGAGAACTCGAACAAATGCGAGAAGTGCAGCACGGTCCAGTACTGCATGCCCTTGGAGACGAAAATGCTGAAGATGGGGCGGGGTAGCGGGAGCGGAAAAGAAAGAGGTATGAGGAGGGCGAGATCATGAAGGCGAGCGAGGGGCTATTCGACGACAGCGTCGTTTACGTAACTCGGCAGGGCTCCCAGGTAGGGGTGGAAGGCGGCCGGATCGTCGTCTTCGCCGCCGGCGAGGGCGAGATAGGCTCTTTTCCCATGGGCCAGGTGGACACGGTCAACATCTTCGGCAACGTCAACTTCACGACCCCTTTCGTGGCTCGGGCGAACGAGCACGGGATCGTCTTGAACTACTTCACCTCGTTCGGCCGGTACAGGGGAAGCTTCGTTCCCGAGAGAAACACCATCGCGGAGATCCGCCGCAGGCAGTACGCCCTCACCGAGGAGGAGGCCCTCGGGATCGCAGGCGAGATCGTCCGCGCTAAGATCAGAAACTCCCGGACCTTCCTGGGGAGGAAGGGGGTAACGAGCGAGGAGGATGGCGGGAGGCTGGCGGAGCTGGAGTCCCTCGCCTCTGGCGCCGATACGATGGATGGCCTCCGGGGGATCGAGGGGGAGGCGGCGCGGCTCTACTTCTCCCTCTTGGAAGGCTGCCTCGTCGAGGGGTGGACCTTCGAGCGACGAACCCGGCGACCGCCGGAGGACCACATCAACGCCCTCCTCTCACTGACGTACTCGATGATGAAGAACGAAGTATTGAGCGCCCTTCGCCAGTACAACCTCGACCCCTTCCTGGGGATGCTCCACGCCGATCGGCACGGTCGCCCGTCCCTCGCCCTCGACCTGCTGGAGGAGTTTCGTCCGATATTCTGCGACGCCTTCGCCGTCCGGCTAGTCAACAAGGGCGTTCTGACACACGAAGACTTTCAGGTCGACAACCACCTGAAGGATTACGCCTTCAAGAAGTATCTTGAGAAGTTCGATGAGTACATGAAGGAGGAGTTCACGCATCCGAGGTTCGGCTACGCCGTCTCCCGACGAAAGGCCGTGAGGATGCAGGCCATCCTCCTGCGAAAGGCGATCACGGGAGAGCTGAAACGCTACTATCCCCTGGAGTTCAAAAGATGAGGCTGGCGGTTGCTTACGATATCAGCGAGAACCGAATCCGGACCCGTGTCTATAAGATCCTCGAAAAATACGGTGCGTGGAAGCAGTACAGCGTCTTTGAGCTGGAGATCGATGCCATTCAGAGGTTGATGATGGAAGACGAGATAAAGACCCAGATCGAGCCGGGGGACAATGTCCGGATATACCAGCTCTGCGAGCACTGCGTTAAGAATATCAAGGATATTGGCGAGAAGTCTCCGGAGAAAAAGTCGAACGTCTTGTGATGCTTCATGGAAGTTTATAAATTCTGGGTACGGAGGTGGTTCATGATCGGAGGTTTCGAATTCCGGCATTTAGAAGGCTTTATATCGAAAAATGACGAATCCAGGGGTGCCGTTGCAAGGCCCGAGAAAACCCGACAGGGATTGAAACAAGGCGAAGACAGAATTTTTCAAATCTGATATCACTGTTGCAAGGCCCGAGAA
>CAZYUK010000331.1:0-1778 GCA_964650675.1 uncultured Candidatus Bathyarchaeia archaeon | reverse complement strand
CCATATTATAGGTCCATTCCAATAACCCATATCTGAACGTGCATAATGATTTAAATCCAATGCGTGCAAATTACCATGGTAAGTGAGGGCTTCATTGGAAACTGCAGACGCTGATCAAGCACTACAAGAGACGTCTCCGGAGACTCTTGAACAGTGTATAGACATTTTCAGCACATTCGCTAATCTCGATACTATGCAGATATTTATGCTCGCGGAGAAGGGGATAAGCAACTCGAACAAGGCTATCAAGGATCTCGGCCTCACGCCCAAGAGATACTACTCCAGGCTCAAAGAATTGGTTGATTCAGATCTCCTCGAGAAGGTGAACGGCGTCTACATGTACACGCCCGTGGGCGAGCTGCTGCACACCTTAGGCCTCTCCCTCCTCAACCTGATCGACAACAAGCAGAAGATCGGTCTCCTGATGGACCTGTCGAAGTCGGACGCCTTTTCCGCCGATGAGCGCCAGCAGATCAACTCGATGATACTAGGGAAGGACCATACAGGTTCCCTGTTTGGGTCGATACTCCCGGGGCTTCCTCATGAAAAGATAGAGAAGATCTCGACCTATAAGTCTCTCGTCGAGACGCTTGCTCACGACGTAGCTTCATCCAAGAAGAGTATCCTCCTGGCGTCCAGGTACTTTGATTTATGGGTCATCGACGAGTGCCTGAAGGCTCGTGAGAGGGGTAATGAATTGAGGGTGCTCATATCAAAGGAAACCATCTCAAAGAAGATGAACATGCTCAGGATGATGCTCTCCCCAAGAATCCTCTTGAAGGTAATAGAGATGTCGAACGGGAACAATGTAAACGATGTCCTCCGTGAGATCGATCTTTCTTTCAGCTTCTGCATCATCGATGGTCGCAAGTGCTTCTTCGAGTTTCCAAGCGTCGGTGGGGAGTTCTCAATCGCCTTCAAGCTAGACGATGGGGAGACGTCGACGAAGTTCACTCAGCTCTTCAATTCCGTCTGGGAGTCAAAGGATGTGAACAAGACATCGACCTTGTTCAAGAATTTATCAGAGCATGATGCTCGCGAGCGGGATGATCTGGATCATCAGGTAGAGCGGCACAACCCTCTTGAATAACACAGCATTCGTGTAAGCGATGTCGTCATACCTCTTAATTAACGGTATTATGGTGTAAATCCAGGCCCCAGCGATCAGGGTTATTAGGAATGGCATGGCGATGCTGAGGCCAAGGCCCAGGTACCCAATTACGCTGCCCCCGGCGATCGCCACGAGCACCGCTATGGCGAAGCGGACGGTCATCGAGGGACCGATGACGGCAGGCACCGTCTTCACACCCGTATCCTTGTCCCCGGCCATGTCTGGGATATCCACGATCGGATTCACTCCGACGACGATGGCGAAATCCATCAAGATAGTGAAGATAACTACCTGAGAGATCTCCCCACCGGCGAAGGCTCCAGCGAGGAGTGTTAGAACGCATCCGAATGCAATGATTAGCTGCTTCACAACGAAGCGCTTCTTGAACCTGAAGGGTTCCGTCGAGTAGAAGATGCCGAGCACGAGATAGAGTGATAGGGAGACAAGTACGCCAATGTTCAGTAGGCTCGCTAGTATCAGGCCGAGGGCCGCTGAGAAGACAGTAAATTTCATGAAGAGCCCCTTTGAGATTCTCCCCTGACCCAGAGGCTTCATACTCTTCATCTGGTTTCCCATCTCCGCAGTCTTAAGGTCATCCTCTAGGTCCGTTATATCATTGTAGAAATAGACGGCGAATCCTGTCAGGCTCACAGCTGAGAAAAGAAGC
>CAZYUK010000330.1:0-1780 GCA_964650675.1 uncultured Candidatus Bathyarchaeia archaeon | reverse complement strand
CTCTATATCTACGAAGGCTAGGGCCTGCCCGACCTTCACAAGCGCCGTCCTAGAGGCGTCGTTGAGCCGCTTCGCCACCTCGTCAGTCGAGTTCGCGGCGTAGATCAGCTCGCAATACAGGGTCACACCCTCGTACTCGATTGTCATCTCATCTCCCTTCTGGAGGAGCTCGAGGAGCCCACCGGAGTCCAGGCCACCGATCTTCCCATAGTACCTCTCACGTAGCCTGAGCGCCTCCTCGACCATTCCGTCGAGCTTCTTGACGATCCAAGAAGGATTGGTGTCATCCACCAGCTGGGAGAGGTCCCAGGTCATCTCCTCCTTAACCAAGTCGATCAACCCGAATGCTTCAAATCAACAGCTAAGCCGTATTAAACAGATACGTTCACGGATAACAGGGAATCAAGCCGTCCTTTGGCTGGAAGGCTCGGTTCGGCTTCTCTCCGTGAGCCTTATCGCGTGAGCCGGGCAGGAGCTCACACACAGGCCGCAGCCGAAGCACCTCGATGTGTCGAGGAACAACTTGCCATTCGTCATCTTCCTCGCCCCGAAGCAGCATCTCGCCACGCAGGCACCGCAGCCGGTGCAGAGGGCAGCCTCGTTCTCGGCGACGTACCTTGATGCTAGGACGAGGTGGGCCACGTCGTGGCGGAGCAGGCCGGAGAGGGCGTGGCAGCAGCATGAGCAACAGTTGCAGATTGTTGTGGGCTTCTCATCGTCACGTGCAGTCAGGGCCATGAGGACGAGGCCCGCCTCGTTCGCCTCCTTGAGCGTCTCCAGGGCCTTCCCAAGGGATACCTTCTCCGCGTTCCTCTCGATCGGCTTTCCCCTGAGCCTTGCCTCAGCCCTCTCGTCTAGCAGGATACATGTGTGCACCGGCGCGTCGCAGTTCCTCAGCCTCGTCCTGCAGACGCAATCCTGAAGCACGATCGTCTCGGCGCCTCTGAGTATGTCCTCAACCTCAGGGAAGCTGTACACCCTCTGCTCGCCTTCGACCATGACATGCACCGGTATGGTCACGACTTCCCTGTATTCGCTGAAGAATTCCCTGATCTCCTCAGAAGTCCAATCCTTCGGGGGCCGCGGGACCTGACCTTTACTCAACCTATTCTCTTCTAGATGATTATTCATATTTATTTGAATTTGGAGGATCACCTGCGCACCACGAGGCTAATGGCGCCATTCGGACAAGTGGTAACACAGAGACCGCATCCGAAGCACCTCTTGGCATCGAAGCTTTTCTCTCCGTTGATCATGGTACGGGCGCCGAAGACGCAGCGCTCGACACATTTCCCGCTGTCAACGCATCTTGAGTCGTCGTCCTCCGCCACGAGCTTTGATTTCAGCACCTGTGTCGATATGCCGAACCTGGTGAGGCCGCCGAGTGTGTGGCAGCAGCAGGGGCAGCAGCTGCAGATGGGAGACACCTTGTCGGAGCCCTTCAATATGTACGCCATGTGGACGAGGCCCGCCTCGTGGCTCCTCCTGAGGGCGTCGAGGGCCTCCTCGACCGTCACGAAGCGGGGATGGTGCTGGCTGTACTTCTCAACATAGTCTTCTTCGACGTCCAGTGAGATGCATGTGTCAAGGGGGGAGCCGCAGTTCCTCTTGTCTGCGCGGCAACCGCAGTCCTGCAGGACTATGTTTTCAGCGTTTCTGAGGAGCCTCTCGACCTCGCTCAGGTCGAGGACCCGGTGCTCGGCTTCGACCTCAACGTTGACAGGAATCGTCACAGCCCTCTCGATTGAGGCGGCCTGCTCCCTCAGCTCCTCCTCAGTGT
>CAZYUK010000329.1:0-1794 GCA_964650675.1 uncultured Candidatus Bathyarchaeia archaeon | reverse complement strand
ATCCTCTCGAGGTCGCCTATCGAGCCCCTCCTCACCTCCTCCTCGACCCTGAGGAGGCTCGGAGAGTAGGCGTAGTTGTGGCCAGGCAGCACGACGAGCCCCCTCTCCTCCATCAGCCCCTTGATCCTTCGGCATCCCTCGACGGTCTGGGCGAGGGGCTTCTCGCACAGGACGTGCTTCCCCGCCCCGAGGGCCTCCATTGTCATCTGCTCGTGTAGCCTGGGCGGCGTGTTGACCGAGACGGCGTCGACGCTCGGGCTCTCGAGGAGGTCGTGGTAGTCCAGGCAGCCTATCTCCGCCCCGCAGGCCCTCCTCACCCCGGTCATCCTCCCCTCGTTCGAGTCGGCGACGGCGACGAGCCTCACCTCTTCCAGCCCCTCGAGGGCCCTGAGGTGGAACATGGTCGTGACCCTGCCGCAGCCGATGATGCCCAGGCGAAGCATTTCTGCCCACACCTATTCGGCTGCCGGTTTAAGAGTTTTCATCCTTCCACGAAGAGGCTCGTTCAGGTGCATCACGTCCCCTACGCGGGAGCCTCACCGACTCCATGTATCCGTAATGTAAGGTTATGGGCGCGCACAGCAGGAGTTCCAGCCAGTAGGTGGCGAGCCTCGTCAGCAGGGAGACGGCGGAGGCGACCGACAGTGGCAGGCCGATGAGGACGAACCCTCCGGTCAGCCCGGCGTCCACGACGCCGAGGCCACCCGGTATAATGAAGTTTAGCTGCTGGATGAACTCGACGATTGCGTAGACGAGGATGATCATCCAGATGTCGATGTGGACGCCCAGGCTGCGGGCGACGATGAAGGCGGTCACGGAGCCGGAGCCCCAGTGAAGTGCGACCAGGATGAAGGAGAGGAGGTTGCTGCCTATCTTCGTCCTGAGTTCCCGGATCGATGACTCTATGTCGTCTACGACCCTCTCGAAGCTCCCCTCGGCCGAGCCTGATCCGTATATCCTGTCGAAGACGTTCCTCTTCACCCAGGCCGGGCTGAGTCCGTAGACCCTCCTGAGGAGCCTGGGGCTGAGTATGAGGCCGAAGATGAGGCTCGAGATCGCCGCCCAGGTTATCTCGAACCAAATAAGCGCCGGCTGTATGGGTATGCCGCCACCGCCGAAGACGGTCACCATGACCGCTGAGAGGCCGATGATCACCCCGAAGGCGATGTTGTAGTAGGCCTTGTTGATGAAGGAACTTGAGATGGCCTTCCCGATGTTCGAGTTCTTCTTGTCCCTGATCAGCTGAGCCTTAAGCACATCGGTGATCATCGGAAGCGGCAGCATCCAGGTGATGAAGAGGCTGGCGTAGGTCACCTGCGTCGCCTCCCAGACGCTGACCTTCACATCCAGGGCTCGGAGCAGCACGTACCAGGAGGCCGCGTAGAGGAAGAGGCCGACGTAGTCGACGGCGACCGCTACGAGGTAGTCGACGGCGTTGAAGCGCCCGACCTCGAATAGAACCGTGAACGGGTTCGAGTAGGCGAGGTAGACCGCGAATATGGCGACCCCTAGGATGGTGACCAGCAGCCCTCGCCTACCCGCCATCAATTCAGGAGCCCACCCGTCTGATCGTCCGTTTCTGATAAATATTTGACGCTGCGGAGAGGCTGTTGAGACGCACAATATTATAGCCAGGTGCTGCTGGATCGTCTTGAGCGACCCTTGGAGGTGACTATCAGGCCGGCCAAGCCCGGGGACATCGGGCGCATCCAGCGCATCGAGGCGAGCACGTACGCAGACCCCTGGCCACGCGCGCTCTTCCACCTCATGCTCGAGAGGGCTCCGGGCCTCTTC
>CAZYUK010000328.1:0-1795 GCA_964650675.1 uncultured Candidatus Bathyarchaeia archaeon | reverse complement strand
CTCCTCCGTTATGAGCCTGAGCCTCTCCCCGGCGACGTCGGCGAGCCAGGGGCACGAGGGGTTCTGGGGGTCGAAGAAGAGCTCGAGCTCCATGATGGTGTGCTCCCTGAGCCTGTGCAGCCCCTTCCTCGGGCTGATCTCGTTCCTCTGCACCTTCCCGGCCTGGGCCAGGGCGAATGGCAGCCTCTCACGGCCCAGCAGGTAGCCTCGCCTGAAGTTGGTGAACATCCCCTGAGCCGCCTCGGGACGGGCGTAGCCGACCTCGCCGCCCTTCGCCCCTATCTGGGTCTGAAACATGGTGAGGACTAGCACCGGCTCCTTGAGGTCGCCCCCGCAGACCGGGCACCTCACATCGTGCTCAGCCAGAAGCCTCTTGATCGTCTCTCCGCCCATCGCCTCCACGTTCTCGAGCCCCGTCTTCTCCTCTATGAGGTTGTCCGCCCTGAAGCTTCGGCCGCATTTGGAGCACTCGGCCGAGTACTCCCTGAAGTTCTTGAGATGGCCGGAGGCCTCGAAGACCTTGGCGGGGTTGATCATCGGGTCATCTATCTCCAAGAACCCCTGGCGGCGGACGAATAGCTCCCGCCATAGACCCTCTATGTTCCGCCTGAGCTTGACGCCTACGTCCCCGTAGGTGAAGAATCCGCCGACGCTGCCGTATATCTCGAAGCTGGGCCAGTAGAAGCCCCGCCTCTTCGCTATCTCTGTGATCGTCTCGTAGAGGCTCCCGGAGGACATCGTGTAACAACCTAAGACAGTGATGGGAGTCGGCCATATAAAGATGCTAAGATGGGGGCTACTCGACGACGGGCCTGAACTTGTAGCCGTACTGGATTAAGCCTGCCTCGCCGTCCTCCTTCACCCTCCTCAGGACCGCCTCGACCCTCATGCCGCTCTTAACCTGCTCGGGCGCCACATCCGTGAGCTGACTGAGCAGCCGCATGCCGTCATCGAGCTCGATGAGGCCGACGACGTACGGCGTGTATTTCTCGTAACCCTCGGGCGGGCTTCTTATCACCGTCCAGCTCACGACCTTCCCCGCCTCAGGCAGCTTATAGGGCCTGAACTCGGTGCCGCCGCAGGCGCAGACTGGTGTCCTCGGGAAGTACCTCGCCCCGCAGGCCGCGCACTGCTCGCCCAGGAGCCTGTACCTGGGCTTCTCCTCGCGCCAGTGCCTCGGTACGCTCATCTCATCCCCTCCTCAGGATGGTCACGGAGCAGGTAGAGCCCACGCCCCCCATGCTCTGAGCCATCCCGATCCTCGCGTCCTTAACCTGGCTAGGCCCCGCCGCGCCCCTCAGCTGAAGCACCACCTCGGCGACCTGGTAGACGCCTGTCGCACCGAGGGGGTTGCCCCTCGCCTTGAGGCCTCCGAAGGTGTTTGTAGGCATCTCCCCCTCCCTGGAGGTGCCGCCGGCGGCGACGAACGCCGCGCCCTCGCCCCTCTTGGCGAAGCCGAGCCCCTCCAGGCAGAGGACGCCGTCGATCGTCGTGTCGTCCATGACCTCGAGGACATCCATATCCCCAAGGGAAACCCCTGCCGAGGCGCACGCCTTCTCTGCCGCCCTCCTCACGGCCCCCAGCGTCAGTGGGTCACCCCTCTGGGCTATGGAGAAGGCGTCCGTCGCCACCTCTGTCGAGGCGACCTCGACGCAGTCGCCGACCTTCTCCGCCGGTCGGAGGAGGATGGCGGCCGCCCCGTCGCAGACCGCGGAGCACTCCATCACGTGGATCGGGTCGGCCTCCATCGGCGAGGCCATGACCCTCTCTATGCTCAGCTTGAACGGGTACTGGG
>CAZYUK010000327.1:0-1797 GCA_964650675.1 uncultured Candidatus Bathyarchaeia archaeon | reverse complement strand
ATTATCTCGGCGTGGGTGTCGCCCCTCGGGCAGACGAATATGCAGGGGGTCCCCTTCTCGACGATGCTTATCGGGCCGTGCTTGCTCTCGCCGGCCGGGTAGGTTAGGGCCGGCGTGTACGTGATCTCGAGGAGCTTGAGCCTGCCCTCCATGGCGGTGGCCGAGCTTATCCCCCTGCCGAGGAAGATGAAGAGCCTGTCTCCGACGTACTTCTCGGCCAGGTTCCTTATCGGCTCCCTCGACCTCTCCAGTATCTCCTCGACCCAGTCAGGCACCTTCCTGAGTTTCGCCTCGAACTCGTCGATCTCGTCCTGCGAGAGCTTACCCCTAAGCCGCGCCAGCCTGAGCGCGAGCTGAGACAGCACGAGGACCTGCGATGTGAAGGTCTTCGTCGCGGCAACCCCTATCTCCGGGCCTGACTGCTGGATGATGTAGGCCCTGGATACACGCGTGAGCGTCGATCCGACGGTGTTCGTCAGCCCCAGAACGGTGGCCGCCCTCATCCTGGAGTGGTCTATCGCTTTCAGGGTATCGTATGTCTCTCCCGACTGGGTGATCGCGAGTATGATCGTGTCTATGCCTACCGTCGAGCCGTACCTCTCCACAAACTCCGAGGAGACGACGGGGTATGTCGTGAGCCTGGCGAGCTTTGCGAAGATGTATGAACCTGCTATGCATGAGTGCTGCGATGTACCCGCCCCGACCAGGAAGACCTCCTTGCCCCTGTCCAGGAAGGTCGTTATCAGCTCGACGTACTTCTCCTGCAGCCTGAGCCCGTACCTAAGGCTGGTCGGCTGCTCGTCTATCTCCTTCAGCATGTAGTGGGGGTACTCCTGCTTTTCCGCCATCTCGAGGTCCCAGCTCACCTCCTCCAGGCCCCTGGTGATCTTGGCGCCGTCGCTGACCCTCATGATCTCGTATCCGCCCGCCGTCAGGATGGCGAGCTCGCCGTTTCTGAGGTAGACGACCTTGTTGGTGTACGGCCTGATAGCAGGCACGTCGGAGGCGCAGTAGGTGCCGTTCTTCGAGAAACCCAATACCAGGGGGCTCTCGTGGCGGGCGCAGACGATCTTGTCGGGCTCGAGGCTCGAGAGGACCGCTATCGCATACGAGCCCTCCAGCCTCCTGAGGGCCCTCAGGGTCGCCTCCCTAAGCCCCACGTCGCCCCTCATCTCCTCCTGGATGAGGTGTGGGATCACCTCGGTGTCGGTCTTGGAGACGAAGCTGTGGCCCTTCTCGACGAGCTCCTCCTTCAGCGCCATGAAGTTCTCTATGACGCCATTGTGGATTACCGCGATCCGTCCGCTTGAATCAGTGTGGGGATGGGCGTTTATCATGTTGGGCGCGCCGTGGGTAGCCCACCGGGTGTGGCCTATCCCGATGGAGCCACTCATCTCTCCGAACTTCAGGCGCTTGGATACATCCCTGAGCTTCCCTGCGTCCTTCCGGACCTGCAGGACGCCGTGGTCTACCAAGGCGACGCCTACGGAGTCGTACCCCCGGTACTCGAGCCGCTTCAGGCCATCCTGGATCTGTTCTATCGCCGACCCCTTAAGTAGAATGCAGCCGAAGATACCGCACAATCCTATCCGTCCAGTAGCTAGTTCATATCGGAGACACTATTTAAGTAGTTTTTTTCGGACAGGCTATTTTCGGCATTTCTCCCAATTAAATATAGTCTACATATCAAAAAGATCATAGCAAGCTAAGTTGAATACGTTTATTGAACGGAAATAGTTAAGACTGTAAACGTCGTCACGTTAAAATTAAGAAGAATGAGGATTCTATATCTAGTGT
>CAZYUK010000326.1:0-1799 GCA_964650675.1 uncultured Candidatus Bathyarchaeia archaeon | reverse complement strand
CGAGTCGCTTCAAGCCATCCTGAATCTGTTCGACCGCCGACCCTTTAAGCAGAATGCAGCCGAAGATACCGCACAATGTTATCAGCCCAGTAGTTAGTTCATATCGAAGCCACTATTTAATCAGTTTTTTCATGGACAAGCTATTTCCAGTATTTCTCCCAATTATGGTCTATATATCAAAAGGATCATAGCAAGCTAAGTTGAATACGTTTATTGAACGGAAATTGTTAAGACTGTAAACGTCGCCACGTTAAAAACAAGAAGAATGAGGATTCTATATCTAGTGTACTACTACTTCCCACGTGTCAGCGCTGCGACGTGGTCCACCTTCGCCATAACCAGGCGCCTGACGAGGAGGAACGACGTGACGCTGCTCACGCCAAACATCAGCTTCAACCTCACACTGGACAACAACACTGTGGCGAAATACGAGGCGCAGAACCACGCCAAGACGGTGAGAACCCCACACCTCAGAATGCCGCTCAAGCTTGCCTCATTCCTATCCCCCTTCTTCCTCCTCATGAAGGGAATCAAGCTTGGTAGAGGTGCCGACATCATCGTCTGCCAGTTCCAGCCGAACCATTTCACCTTCCTGACAAGCCTCATGATAGGGAAGATCCTAGGATTGCCTGTCGTCGCAAGGGCTAACGACATCTACAAGGAGTTCGATGTTCCTGGGATGGGTCCTCTCTACTCCCTTAACGAGGCCAGGAAGAGGATGTACAACACGCTCAGTGAGGCTTTCATAAGGTACTCAGACGCTTTCCTCGTAGTCTGCGAGGAGAATAGGGATATCCTGGAGTCGAGGCGCGGCCGTCTCAGCAACGTCGGATTAAGCTACAACGGCGTCGACCTGGATGAGATCAGGGTGCCTGAGAAGAGCCAATCAAGGAAGAGGCTCGGCATCGACCCCGATGCGAAGGTCATACTATTCGTGGGGCGGTCCTCCGGCCCCGAATACAGGATCGAGGCGCTCATAGAGGCGTTCCCACTCATCAAGAAATCTGAGCCGGAGGCAATTCTCATACTCGTCGGCGACGAGACCCCACCATCCATACGTGGCAGCCCATACCTCGCCGTAGGCTCGATCATGGTCAAGGGCGCGGCATCGAGAGACGAGATAAAGCTCTACCTTTCGGCTTCGGATGTCTGCGTCGGCCCCCTCGGTGGGACAAGGGCGATCCCCCTCAAGGTTCTCGAGTACATGGCGGCGGGCAGGCCGGTCGTCACAGGCGTCGACAGCGTCAGCCGAGAGGTGGCGGTAGATGACTTCAACTGCCTCTGCGTGGCGCCTGACGCTGAACACGTCGCCGCAGGCATAATCAAGGTGATGAAGGATAGCGGGTACAGAAATAGGATCGTTGAGAACGCTGAGAAAACCGCCCACGAGTTCAGCTGGGATACCATCGTCGGAGAATTAGAGGAGACGCTGAGAAGGGTAATAATTAGGAGGTCAGGCTGAAAGCTTCTCTATCGAGACCACGTAGTTGTTCTCGTTAATTGTGTTGTAAGTTATCTGGTAGGTGGCCCCCTCCTCGAGGGTGTAGCTGCCGTTGAGCACGAGGGTGCCCTGCCCGTGGCTTTCGATAACCGTGTAGCCGTCTGTCCTGATTATGCACATGAAGACCTCGCCCACCCAGACGTTCCTCTTAGGCGTTGAGTATATGTAGAGCGAGTAGCCGAAGACCGAGCCGAGGACAAGCAGTGAAAAGACGATGGCTACCGTTTCGGCGTTGGTCTTCAACGTTGTCACAACCTAATTGCCCTGGGAACGCTAATTAAACGTTACCGTGTCCGGC
>CAZYUK010000325.1:0-1806 GCA_964650675.1 uncultured Candidatus Bathyarchaeia archaeon | reverse complement strand
CGCGATCGTCAGTACGATGGACCCCCCTCCCATCCTTGCTAGGGTTCCGATGACCAGGAGGTATATGATTACGCTCACGAAGCCTCCGAATACGAAGGCGACCGGGAAGCCGAGGTACGGGGACAATCCCCAGACCTTGGCAAATGTGAAACTGACGTAGATGCCTACGCCTGCGTATGTACCGTGCGCGAAATTAGGCACCTTAGCGGTTAGGTATGTCAATGTAAAGCCGATGCTTAGCAGAGTTAATTCGCTCGCATAAACGAGCGCAGCTAACCATAACGCTGGTATTAACATTTTTTCCGACAGCCCTCTCAGCCTTTCGATTAATAATATTTTTCCCACGCGATATCTGGCTTGCAGATAAATGTTAAAAAACAGTTCGTGTAACACCATTTTTTAAATCTATTTTCTAGCTTTTCTTGAGATGAAGAGATCCATTTACATCGCGTTAATGGTTCAGATACTAAAAATCTTAAATAGTTTATAGGAAGAAAATAGCATCGCGACAAACTAAAGGTGTAAAACTTGGAATCAAAAGGAATGACCTTAGCTATAATACTACTGGTCGTCGGCTTGGCCGTAGGTGCCGGAGTAGGCTACTACGCCATGCCGCCGAAGATTGTGTCAACGACTCAGACAGTGACTGTGACAGAGTACAAGGCGCCGCTACAGGGTAAGGAAATAAAGATCGGCTACATCGCCTCATCCACTACGGGCCTTGAGACGGGCCAACCACTGCACAAACAAATAATCGAGGCAGACATGAACGCATACGCCGCTAGGCTCGGCTATGGAGTCACATTCAACTGGCTCATAGACGACGCCACAGGTCTGGCTAACGTCCACCTCGAGAAGGTTCAATCCTTCAAGTCGATGGGGGTCACCGTCTTCGAAGGAGGAGGCTGGTCGGCTCAGGCATCTGGGTCCTTGAGCTACTGTAACGAGAACCAGATGCTCATGTGGAGCAGCAGCTCCACCTCGCCTCTCCTGATGATCCCGGACGATAACCTCTACAGGATGTGTCCAACCGACCTCGTGCAGGCACCCGCCATCGCGGAGATGCTATGGAGCTTTGGCATCAAGGCCATAGTCGTCATCCAGCGTGGAGACGCATGGGCTGACGGCATCTACAACATCCTCAATGTCGAGTATCCTAACCGTGGCGGCGTCATCCTCGAACGTGTACGCTACGCGACCGAGGTGACAGAGTGGAGCAGCTACCTGCAGACGGCTGAGAACAAGCTCTCTGAGGCGGTTGCCACATACGGCATCGAGAGGTTAGCCGTCGAGCTCATCTCGTTCCAGGAGGGCGTCAACATCGTCACGCAGGCCATGGACTACCCGACAATCTACAGTGTCAAGTGGTTCGGTAGTGACGGCACCAGCATGACACAACAGTTCATAGACGACGCGCCGACGCCTACACAGAAACTCAGCATCTACAGCACGCTTGCAGCTCCCGCCGCATCTGAGAAGTACGACACCCTGTATGACAGGTACTATGCACTCGTCAGCCAGCCCTTCGGCTACTACTCAGCTTGCAGCTACGACATCGGCACAGTCATGATGGTGTCGATGCTCGAGAAGCAGAGCAGCGCTTGCAAGGACATCATCGCGCTCCAGGACCCCACAGCCTACGACACGTGGGGTGCAAGCGGATGGTGCCGGCTGAACGCAGACGGCGATAGGTACGCGGGTAACTACGACATCTGGGGATACGGCAAAGACCCGATCACGAATGTCCACTACGGCTTCTACAACGGCGTGAACGGCCAGGTCACATGGGACACAGCCGCCCTAGGC
>CAZYUK010000324.1:0-1812 GCA_964650675.1 uncultured Candidatus Bathyarchaeia archaeon | reverse complement strand
GGGCTCAGGTGAAGGAGTACCTGGCCAGCCTCATGCTCCCCACCACGGGGCCCCCTAGCCCGTGGTGGGGAGCATGAGGCTGGCCAGGTACTCCTTCACCTGAGCCCTGGTGTCGTCGTCGGCGAACTCCTTCAGCTCGGCGTCGACGTAGGCGTCCATCGTCCAGGTGATGGCGCCTGTCGCCTTACTGTATGAGACCAGGTGGGCGTCCGCGAGCGTCTGGAGCTCCTCGTAGAACTCCTCGGGTATCCTGCCGGACGACCCGTAGGTGAGCGAGTAGAGCTCGCCCCTCTTCACCTCGCCCTTCTCCCGGACGACCATCGCGAGGACAAGCATGTCCCGCGGGAGGACTCGTATCCTGGCGGCCATGTCTCGGACGAACTTCTCCTTCACCGCCTCCTTGAGGCGCTTGGAGACGTCTATGCTGACGAACTGGGTCGGCCTGTCGAACTGGAGTATCTGGTGCATCCTCGCGTCCACTATGAGGTTGATGTCGTCGACCGAGATCTCTCCTCCAGCCCCCTTCGCACTTAGGACGTTCTGGACGGTGGCGGCCTCGAGACGCGCCACCTTCGCCGCCGTCTTCTCCAGCTCGCGCCTGAGGAGGGCGACCTCGTCCCTCAGGGTGGCCACCTCCGCCTCCCTCCTGGCAAGCTTATCCTCCAGCTCCTCGATCCTCCTCGAGGACTGGGGCGCCTCCCTCTCCTTATCCCTGTCCCTGCCGATGGGCAGGATGTCGCCGAGGCTCCCGATCCTCTCCTTCAAACCCGAGGGCGCCTTCGGCGACGCATCCCCGACGGGAACCTGCCTTCCCTTAGGCTTGCTCTCCTCGAGGGGGCTCTCGAGGTAGTCCTTGATCTTCTCGACCGGCACCTCTCCGGTGGCGACCCTCCTCCCGAGCTTGTAGGGGACGCCGGCCGGCAGCACGTAGACCTTCTTCAGCTCGTCGCCGAGGACCGCGTAGAAGTGGCCGAGCGGCAGCCCCCTTATGTCCTCGGCCGAGAACCTGTTCCTGCCCAGGATCTCGCGGACCCTCTCCACCTCATGGGCCTCGCGCTGCCTCCCCAGTATCCAGTTGTTGCACTGGCGGAGGGGCGTCTTGTCGACGCCCGCGATGTCCTGGCTGTCTATGAAGAGGAAGTTGCCTATGGAGGCGCCCTTCCGGATGAAGGTCTCCGCGTAGAGCTTCACGGGCGTGTTCCTGCCCTGTGGGAGGTGCTCCCAGGCCTCCGGGATGATGACTATGACGTCCCTCAGCTCCGAGATGACGTGCTCCATCGTGCTCCGGATGACCAGGCTCTGGAGCTCGACAGACATCTCCGTGAGGTCCATCACGTTGATGCCGTCCTTCAGCTCAAGGGTCTTGGAGAACTGGAACCTCTCTATCTGGGGCACGACTATCTTCAGGTACTCCTCGAGGGCGGTGTAGATGTTCTCTGGGAGCGAGCCGCCTGAGGACTCCGCCTTGAGCATGGCGATGTTCTCCATCACCTCGCGGAGCGTCCTCGCCCCCTTCGTCGCCCTCATTATCCACGGCCGCTCGAACTTGAGCTTCTCCCTGAGCGTCGCCTCGAGCAGGCTGGCGACGTACTGCCAGTCCGCCCGCTCGTTGAAGAAGGGCAGGATCTCCTCGTAGGCGTTGAAGCCCTCCTCGCCCCTCTTCGTCTTGAAGGCGATCGCCCTCCTCCCAGACCTGCTGATGATGGCCTCGAGGGTGGTTGTCTTCCCGGAGAGCTGGGTCATGCCGGTCACGACGGTGTGGTGGAGCCTCATCTGCACCTCCTTGCCGGAGCCGACCTCGAAGCCGAGCAG
>CAZYUK010000323.1:0-1816 GCA_964650675.1 uncultured Candidatus Bathyarchaeia archaeon | reverse complement strand
ATACCATTAGCCTTACAGTAGACAGAGTATGCACCGAGCAGGTTGGTCTTGTATTTGTTCTTACCCGATAAACCGAGGATGAACCTCTCAACAGAATCAGGCTCATCCAGACTCACGTTATTCGACAGCACGTGGAGGTGCTTCCTGTACCCCTTCACAGTGTGCTCATCAAGCGTCCTAACCGACAACAGCGCCTTGAACAGCCTCGAATCAGATGGGGGTGAGAGATTAATGGCGGGCTCGGTGGGATTCGAACCCACGACCCCCAGCTCCGCAGGCTGATGTCATATCCGTGCTAGACCACGAGCCCAGCCAACCATAGCAATACTCCGCCCATAAATAAGCTCTACCCAGCCCATATTCGAGGGCAAAGTTGCATTATTTTAAAACCTAACAGATCTATTTTGATCTGTTCCGAAATGACTAGGAGATACACGATCCTCGGGCTCGTCGGAGACGGCATCGCCGGCGAGATAGTGCCAGAGGCCATGAAGGTGCTGAAGGCCGCGGAGGAGAAGTATGGCTTAAACCTAGAGATCCTTGGACCGTACGATTTTGGTGCAAAGTACTGGGTCGACCACGACATGAAGCAGGGCTGGGACCCCGCCATCACCGAGGGGCTCTTCCGCGAGGTCAATGGCATCTTCAAGGGACCCGTGGGACTGCCAGATCTGCTAAGAAGGCTCCCCGGCCCGAACCTGCCCATAAACATGAGGATGGACCTAGACCTCTACGCCAACATAAGGCCGTGCAGGCTGAGGCCCGGCGTCGACAGCGTCCTGGTGGGGAGGAAGACAGGCGACATCGACTACATAGTCCTCAGGGAGAACTCCGAGCACATGTACGTCGGCATAGGAGGATACCTGAGCCGAGGCGGCACGACGGAACTCGCCGTAGACGACTACGTCCAGACCAGGAAGGGGTGCGAGAGGATCATCAGGAAGGCGTTCGAGATGGCGAAGACCGGCGAATACAAGGGGAGGCCCGGCGCCCCACTCGACGGCAAGAGGCGCGTCACCTGCACGGCGAAGTGGGGAATCTGCAGGGGCGACGGCCTCTTCAAGGATATCTACCACGAGGTCGCCGAGAACTACCCCGACATAGAACAGGACACGACCTGGATAGACTCATGGTCATACTACGCCATAATGCGCCCGGGCTTCTACGACATCGCCGTGATGCCTAACCAGTACGGAGACATAATGTCAGACATGTCAGGCGCCATACAGGGCAGCATGGGCCTCGCGGGGAGCCTCAACTCCGGCGACGACCACTGCTTCGCAGAGCCGACCCACGGATCCGCGCCCGACATAGCGGGGAGGATGATCTCGAACCCCACATCGATGATCCTCTCGGTCGGCATGATGCTCAATTGGGTGGGGAACAGACACGACGATACAAGGCTTAAGGAGGCCTGGCATAGCATAGACGCTGCTGTAGACAGGGTACTAGGCGCCAGAAAGATTAGGACGCCGGACCTTAAGGGAAAAAGCAGCACATCCGAGTTCGGCTCAGTGGTCGCTGACGAGATTAAAAAGGAAGACTCAACCATACGCATACGGCGATGAAGACCAGGATACGACCCTCAGAGGCCATACCCAAACTATATAATAGGGTGTTAAATCGTCGAGCGGACCCTATTCTCGGTGACTTCTATGGACGGGGAGAGGAAGGGGCTGCTCAGGGTGCTTTACCTGACTATCTTTCTCACGTCGACGGGGTTCGGCACCACGACCTTCCTCCTCCCAGTCTACGCGACGGGCCTAGGCGCCTCGTACATCGACCTGGGCCTAATGGGGGCTGTCGGGAACGTCGT
>CAZYUK010000322.1:0-1819 GCA_964650675.1 uncultured Candidatus Bathyarchaeia archaeon | reverse complement strand
ATAAAGGAGGAGGGGATGCTGGAGAACGCCACGAGGCAGGGGAGGCATATCATGAAGAGGCTTGAGGAGATGAAGGAGGAGCACCCTATGGTCGGCGACGTCCGTGGCCTGGGCCTCATGTGCGGCATGGAGCTTGTTAAGGACAAGGAGAGTAAGGTCCCGGCGAGGCAGGAAACGGAGGACGTGATGATGAGCTGCTTCAGGAAGGGGATAGCCCTGGTCAACTGCGGCGCCAGCGTCATACGCCTCATGCCGCCCCTCATCATAAGCCGGGAACTTGTGGACAAGAGCCTCGACGTACTCGACGATAGCCTCTCAGAGGTTGAAAAGGGAAGGTCCTAATCCCCTTCATCCAATGATCTTGCCGACGAGGTAGACGACGTTCACGAAGATTATCGCCTGAGTCACTATCGTTATCCATTTAGGGTTCCGGGACGAGAACTCCACGACCTTCTCGCCGATGGGTCCCATCGCCTCGCCCTCGACGGCTTCATGATCCTTCGAGAGGCGATACAGGTGGTGGAACGCCCTGAGGATGTAGAGATCAGCCGCGACCATCGCCAGGAAGGAAAAGGCGATGACGGGCTCACGGATCAGTGTCGGGGTCAAGAGGAAAGCCGACATGGATATGGCCGCTCCCAACGCCAGCATCGCGATGGCGAGGAGGGAAGTCCTGGACAGGCCGAGCCAGACGGTCAATGTCTCAACTCCCATCGCCTTGTCGCTGAAGTAGTCACGCGTCTCTGTGGGGATGATTACGCTGTAGACTGTCAATGTCTGCCCAGTTAAGAAGAGAAGGAAGATAGGGTTGAACTCTTGGGCGAATGTGTAGTAGATGAAGGTTACGGGCAACGCGCTCAGAACCAGGGATAGTGAGATCATGGCGAGGATGGATCGTGCCTTGAGTCTGAGCGGCGGAGCCGAGTACGCGTGGGTCAGGAAGAGGGCGAATATGAATATGACCAGCTGGATGGGCTGGCGCCTCACCAGCATCAGCGGGGCCGCGACCAGAATGCTCAGAGCCAGCTCGGCGAGGAGTGCCCTCCTCACCTTCTCGGGCCCGAGTTGATTTAGATTCTTCACCAACCAACCCTTACGTGGCTCAATCGAATCGAGCTCGTAGTCGCTCAGGGTGTTAAGCTGGGCGCCTATGGCGGAGACGACGGTCAACACGGCGAACGACAGGATCACCATGACCCCAGTCTCGAGGCTGAAGCCCCCGGAGGGGTCGTACCCCCAGGCGAGCCCAAGGACCAGAGAACCCATGTTAGCCGGCAGGAACTCGGGCCTCGACACCCCGTAGAGCTGCCTCAACGTTTTCAGTATATTCAAATCCCCGTAATCAACCGACGCTACTTCTTAAGGATTGTCACCTTGGTGAAGGCACCTGACGTCACCTGCATCAGGCCGTCGAATGGCTCCCTTACGTTACAGTTCTCCAACATCACCTCAGCCCCGGCCGTCAGTCCCTGGACGGTGTCGCCGAGGTCACGCCAGAGGGACACCCGTGCCTCTCCCGTGCCGTCGTCTATCCTGAACGAGACGACCCTCGCCGGGCCCCTGACCGTCTCCACGTCTCTTGAGATCGGATCGTCCAGGAGCTGGCCCTTGACGCTGATATTCTTCTGCCCCTCAGCCAGGTCCTTTATCTCGGTCATCCTCTCACCGGCGCTCGGCTTGCCAACCTTGACGTCCTCCGGGTTTATCCTGATCCTGCCGTTGCGCCCCAGGTTCAGGTCGACGCCGCCGAAGCCAGCCCCAGCCCGGGTGTAGCCGTTCTCGATGGCCACGACGGTGCCAGGCTTGATCCTGTCTCTTA
>CAZYUK010000321.1:0-1840 GCA_964650675.1 uncultured Candidatus Bathyarchaeia archaeon | reverse complement strand
CTATAACCGGTAGGCTCCTCGGCTTCACGAAGGTGAGGAACTGCTACGGCCACCCCCTGTGGCATGCGGCGAAGAGGAGGAACTGCGACGGCGACGAGGACGCGGTCATGCTCGCCCTCGACCCGCTTCTCAACTTCTCACGGCTATACCTCCCCGAGCAGAGCGGCGGGTTGATGGACGCGCCCCTCTTCGTCATACCGATCCTGAACCCGAGCGAGGTGGATAAGGAGGCACACAACGTCGACGTCATCTGGGGTTATCCGAAGGAGTTCTACGACCTCTGCGCCAAGGGGGCGGGATCAGGCGAATACGCCCCGCTCGTCGACACGATAGGCGGCCGCCTAGGCACAGAGGCCCAGTTCCAAGGCTTCGGCTACACCGAATATTGCTCGAACATTAACCTCGGCTCGCACCATGGCGCCTACACGAGCCTGACGACCATGATCGAGAAGCTCGAAAGCCAGCTTGAGCTCGCCCAGAAACTGAAGGCCGTCGATGTGAATGTCGTCGCCCTGAAGATACTGAACAGCCACTTCATGAAGGATATCGTCGGCAACCTGCGGGCGTTTACGAGCCAGGGCTTCAGGTGCTCCAAGTGTAACAGGAGGTACAGGAGGCCGCCGCTCAGCGGCACCTGTAAGAGGTGTGGCGGGGCCATCCAGATGACCGTTTACAAGGGGGGCATAGAGAAGTACCTCGACCCTGCCATCGACATGGTGAAGAAGTATCATCTCGACGATTACTATGTAGACAGGCTCATCCTCGTGAGGGAGGAGATCGACCAGCTCTTCAAGGAGGAGGAGAAGCCCGAGGAGCCGAGCAAGGAGTATAAACTCACAGACTTCCTCAGGTAGCCGAGAAGAGACCCTTTTCAGCTAGTAGAAACCTTTTTCTTCAAAAGCTGAGGGATAGAGAATGATAATCGTTGAGCAAGAAGAAGCGTGATAGCAACGTGGGGATGCCGTCCTCGAGCGCGGGCCTCATGCGGTTCTTCCAGGACGAGTCTAACGGCATCAAGATAAGGCCTGAGTTCGTGATCGGCGGTGCGATTGTCCTCATCCTGTCGGTCATAGCCGCCAGGGCGCTGTTTTAGGGGCAATATTCTTCTTAGCATTCTCCTCTATGGTGATTAGCCCCATTAGAGGTGCCGGGGCAACCAGGATCGGTGCGTGCCTCAAACTGGATCGAGGGAGGGAAGACATCAAAGATATCATTGGTTACTACTCCTTGCTGTTCACCTTCCCATCGAGGGGTCTGTTAGTCGGGGCGACGGTCGCCCTCATTGTCTTTTCAAGCGTTCTCGCGTATTCAATTACCTACGGTTTAGGAAGTGGTATTGAAGGTCTGAAGTACGGCCTTCTGGGCCTCGCCTTTCCTATCGTCATCTCTGATCTGATCGTCAGTGTTTTTCTGAGCGGAGATCACATTCTCACCCCACGTAGGATAAACATAGCCTCGTTCTGTTGGGGGATAGTGTACTCGTTCGTTGTGATAGTCTCATCGATGGCCGTTTGGTTGACCGGGGACGCCGATCTGCTGGCCAGAGGCGTCCTGATGTCGCTCACCCTTAACGTCGCCATGAGGCTGCTGGTGTTCCCTATGTTCTCGGATAAGGGATGGCCAATCAAGATATCATCAGCCCTCGTCCAGCCGGCTATCTGCATATTCGGGGCCCTTGCGTTGATGCCTAGTCTGTCGAATCTCCTATCATTTAGCGGTCTCATCGGTATGGCCATCGTAGTTATCGGCCTAGCATCATTCAACATCATGATGAGGCTGTGGAGTGACGATGATAATGGGCTAAGATTGGTCCCGCTCTTCAGGGCCTTCCTCATGGCGT
>CAZYUK010000320.1:0-1855 GCA_964650675.1 uncultured Candidatus Bathyarchaeia archaeon | reverse complement strand
GACGTGGGCGGCTCCGTGAGGGTCTCGGGCGCCACGAGGAGCTCCAGGATAGACGTCGGCGGGAAGTTCGTCGGCGACGGCGTCGTGGCCGACGATGTCGATGTCGGTGGAAGCTTCGAGGCCGGGGAGGTGGACGTGGGCAAGATAGACGTAGGCGGCACAATAAGGCTGGGCGGGGGTGTGGTCAGGCGTGAGGCCGACGTGGGTGGTAGACTAGAGTCCTCTAAGCCCCTCAGGTTCGGGAGGCTGGACGCCGGTGGCAAGATATGGCTCTCGGGGGGCGAGGGCGGCGAGATCAGGGCCGGGGGCAGGCTCACGAACTCCGGCGCCCTGAAATTCAGCGCTATACAGGTCGGCGGAACCGTGGAGCTGGACGGAGACGCCTCGGGCCAGGCGGTCGAGGTCGGCGGCACCCTGAGGGTCCACGGTGGGCTCAAGCTGTCCGGTGGCCTGAGGGTAGGCGGCAAGGCGGATGTCTCCGGGGGGCTCGAGGCCGGGCACGTGAGGGTCGGGGGATCGGTGAGGGCCGACAGCATAAACGCCAGGACCGAGATCCAGTCGAACTCGATCTACACCATCAAAGGCGCCAGGGCGGCTAGGATCGAGATAGGCCGCCGTGGAGAGGCACGCGGGCCGCTCGTAGCCGAGGAGGTCGTGATCGGCGACGACGCCGAGGTGGATGACATCTACGGCGGCGTCGTGACGCTGAGGCGCGGCAGCAGGGTCGGGAACGTTTACGCAGTCGACCTTCGGGTCGAGAACAACGTGGAGTTCCGCGAGCGTGTGATGTACTCCGATCATCTCCGGCTGGACCGCAGGGTCTCGTTCTTCGCTCCGCCTGAAAAGGCTGAAAAACTGCCTCAGCCCCCACTCTAGTAGGGCCGGGTGCAAGCCTTGGAGCGGAGGACGCGGTACGACATATACGCCGACATCCTTGAGACGATAAGGGGTCGGGGCGTCATTGGCATCACCCGGATAAGCTACGGGGCGAACCTTCCGGTCGACAGGGCCAAAGAGGCGGTGGAGTTTCTCCTCCGGCGTGGCCTCGTCAAGGAGGGCGACTACGGTGGGAACCAGGGCTACGTGATCACGGCTCGGGGCGGCGAGTTTCTCCAGGCCCACAAGACGATCAAGCGGTACGTGAGCGAGGAGTAACCCCCTAGGTTTTTTCAAGGGTCAGGAGGAGAAGCTGTATGAGCCTCAGCCGATGTCTCTATGGCATCCTTCCCTTTGAAGAGCCGCGATGAACACATACATTATTTAAATCCTTCTAGCCCCATCCGTACTCGTTACTCGGAGGCAAAGGTTTGGTCACGGTCGAGGTTCCCGGCCAGCCCTGGTTCAAGGACAAACCCATCCAACTCAACTTCCCAGACGGCTGGAGGGTACAAAGGTGCAGGATGGCGTGCGAGGACCAGAGAGGGCTGACAAAGGCTCAGATAAGGAGGGCGATAAGGCATCCGCTGGGCGCCAAGCAGCTGGCGAAGCTCGCCGAAGGGAAGAAGGAGGCCGTGATCATCTTCGACGACATGACCCGCCCCACGAAGACGTACCAGTACGCCCCGATCGTCCTGGAGGAGCTGAAGAAGGCGGGGATTAAAGACGAGAACGTCCGCTTCATCATCGCAGCCGGCAGCCACGGCACATTCGGCCGCCTCGACTTCGTGAAGAAGCTCGGAGAGGACATAGTCGACCGTTACCCCGTCTACAACCACAACCCCTACGAGATGGTGAAGCACGTCGGTGAGACCAGCCACGGGACGCCCGTCTGGGTGAACGCCGAGGTGATGGCCTGCGACCTCAAGGTAGGCATAGGCACCGTCCTCTTCCACAGGATGAGCGGCTTCAGCGGCGG
>CAZYUK010000319.1:0-1858 GCA_964650675.1 uncultured Candidatus Bathyarchaeia archaeon | reverse complement strand
AGGGTCCCCTACGCCGGGCCGGAATGCGGCCTCCAGGGATTCCCATCCTACGACTGCGCCATGAAGTACCTGCGGAGGACCTCGGAGGCGGTGAAGAGGACCAGATCAGCAACGAAATGAGACAGCCTCACTGACCCCGCGGATCGTCTAAAAATCATCGAGATTGCCTTTTTATCTCTATAAATCAGAGGATCGATCAGGAGGCCCCTCCATGAAACTGCTCGTAACCGGCGGTGCCGGTCGCCTCGGTGCCGAGGTGGCCAGGCTCCTCGCCTCGGAAGGCCACTCGATCAGGGCATTCGATCTGCCGAACGTAGATTGGGCAACGGTAAGCAGGATAGATAATATAGAGATCTTCAAGGGCGACATCACGGCCCCCGCCCAGGTGGCCGAGGCTTGCGTGGGCGTCGACGCGGTCGTTCACCTGGCCGCCCTGCTGCCACCGAGCAGCGAGAGGAACAGGGACCTGACCGTGAGGGTCAACGTCGAGGGGACCGGCAACCTCCTGAAGGCGCTGGGACCGTTGAAGAATACGCCCATCGTCTTAGCCTCGTCGATCACCGTATACGGCGTCACCTCGGACGAAGAGCCCCCCATCAATGAAGGCCACGCCAGGAAGGCGACAGACAACTACTCCGAGAGCAAGATAATGGCCGAGGAACTTACGGAGTCCTCCGGCTCGCCCTACACAATACTACGGATCGCCCCCATCTCGGTAGCCGACCTCCTCGAGCCCCCCGAGACGCTACCATACGGGGGAGACCAACGGGTCGAGCTCGTCTACCTCGAAGACGCCGCGCACGCCATCGTCTCGACCCTGGAGAGGCCGGAGACGAGAGGCCGCACCTACAACATCGCCGGCGGCGCCTCATGGCAGATGACCGGGGCTGAGTACATCAGCAGGTTCTACGCGGCCCTCGGCGTAGAGGTGGAGCCCCACTTCTCAGATAAATACACCGCCCTCGACTGGTACGACACATCGAGCAGCCGCCCCCTCGGATACCAGAGGACAAGCTTTAACGACTTCGAGGCGAAGCTTAGGAAGGTCGCCGTTGAGCTCGGCCTGAGGTGAACAGATGAGTGACATCGATTCCGCCAAGAGGGCGCTTGAAGGCGTGCTTGAGACCGTAAAAGGCTTGAAGGAGATGAAGGAGGAGGAAAGAAAAAGCCTCATGGCGAGGACCCAGTCAGCCTACAGCATCGTCGCCCAGAACGAGAAGAAGATCTGGCTCAGGACAAGCGTCGGGAAGGCCATGGTCGGCGACTTGAACTCCTCCTCCGAGAGGCTCCTAAGGGCCGTCGGCCGATTCGGGGACGCGGCCGAGCTCGGGGCCGCCATGGCCGACGTGGAGGCCCAGACGCGGAGGATAGAGGAGGAGACCCGCAGGCGGAGCATGGTAGTGACCTGAGCGCGTCACGTAGCCCGACTGTTAAATACAACCTAACCCAGATTATCCCCCAGAATTCTGTCAGGTGATGAGTTTGTCGAAGGTCTACTTCATGGACGACCGGTACACCGGCCTCACGTCGAGCATCCCGGCGAAGGCGGCCCAGCTCTTCGACCACGCGGAGCTGGACAGGTGCTTCGAGCCGGGCGACCTGGTCGCAGTCAAGTGCCACATGGGGGAGTGGTATAACTCGGCATACCTCCGTCCCATCCTCGTCAGGGTCATAGTGGATAAGGTGAAGGAGCACGGCGGCATCCCCTTCGTCACCGACACCACGACCCTGCCATACTACTTCTACGGCGCCAGGAGCACCGCCCAGTTCCACCTCGAGACGGCCGCCAACAACGGCTTCACACACCAGACGATGGGCTGCCCAATAGTCATAAGCGACGGCAGCTACGGCACGGACG
>CAZYUK010000318.1:0-1865 GCA_964650675.1 uncultured Candidatus Bathyarchaeia archaeon | reverse complement strand
GGGATGGACTGCCCCACATGCGTAGTGACGCTTGAGAAGGCGGTCAAGAGGGTCAACGGCGTGGAGGACGCCCGCGGCAACTACCTGATGAGGACGCTGAGGGTGACCTACGACCCGTCGGTTGCCAGGATCGAGGAGATAGAGAAGGCGATAGAGCACATAGGATACCAGATCGGCTACAAGAGGTACCCGAGCCCGATCTCCAGGCTGATGGGGCTATTCGGCCGAGGCGAGTCGAAGGCGGTCGAGACGATCGGCGACGCCGACTTCCCTGGCAAGGTCCTCCACGCCGACCGCCCGGTCGCCGTACTCTTCAGCAGCAGGACCTGCCCCATATGCCAGAGCCTGAAGCCGAAGTTCAATGATCTGGCCAAGAGGAAGGCTGGAGCCGTCGACTTCTACGAGATGGATGTCGCAGGGACGGAGACCTGGAGGGATTACGACGTGATGGGCCTCCCCACGATCATCGTCTTCAGGGGCGGCAAGGCCGCCGAGAGGTTCGTGGCTGCGCTCGACGTGGAAGAGCTAGAGGGCGCGCTTGAGGGAAGGGGTTAAACTAGAAACCCATATACTTTACATTCAGTACTTGAATCGGAGCCAGGCGGTCGAAGGCGGCAGATGGAACACCTCAGCCACAACGGCGTGCTAGTCCCACCGAAATACGTCGGCAAAGGACTTACAGTCAAGGCGAGGGGCGAGGCTCTCGGGCTCAACGACGAGCAGGAGGAGATGGCCGTCGCCTGGGCGAAGAAGGCCGGGACCCCCTACGTAGAAGACCCGACCTTTGCCAAGAATTTCCACGTCGACTTCTCAAAGAAGTTAGAGATAGAGGTGCTGCCGGGCGACGTCGATTACTCGGAGGTTCTAGGATCCGTCCTGCAGGATAGGGAGGATAAGGCGAATCTGCCCGCCGAGGAGAGGAGGAGGCAGGTCAACGAACGCAAGGCGCTGCGAGAGGCAAATAAGGAGAGGTATGGCTGGGCGACCATCGACGGCGAACGCGTCGAAATAGGCAACTACACCGTTGAGCCGAACAGCATCTTCATGGGCCGCGGCCAGCACCCAAGGCGGGGCAGTTGGAAAGAGGGGCCACGGGAGGGGGACATCGAGCTTAACCTCTCCCTGGACGCGGAGGAGGCCAGGGCCAGGTTAAGCGCACTCGGCTTCAGGCTCGTCTGGGACCCGAAATCGATATGGATAGCCCGCTGGAAGGACAAGCTCAGCGGCAAGATGAAGTATGTCTGGCCGAGCGAGGCAAGCTTCCTGAAGCAGAGGAAGGACATCGAGAAGTTCGAGAAGGCAGAGCAGCTCAGGGGGAAGCTCGAAGCCGTCAAGGCTCACATAGAATCGAACCTGACGGCGGACGACCCCAAGCGTAGGAGGACTGCGACGGTCTGCTACCTCATCGACCAGCTCAAGTTCAGGGTGGGAGATGAGAAGGACGACGACGAGGAGGCGGACACTGTCGGCGCGAGCACCCTGCGCCCAGAGCACGTCTGCTTCAACGACGACGGCTCGGTCACCTTCAACTTCCTCGGCAAGGACTCGATCCCGATGAACATCACCGCCGAGCTGCCATCGAAGGTCGTCGAGAACCTCAGGGGCTTCGCCGAGGGCGTGGAGGAGGGCGGCCTATTCGAGGGGGTGAACTCGACACAGGTCGGCGACTTCTTAAAGGAGGTTATGGAGGGGCTCTCGGCAAAGGTATTCCGCACCCTCTACGCCACCGAGGCCGTCAAGGGAGAGCTCTCAACCGAGGCCGTGAAGCCTGACGACCCAGACTACGTGAAGCGCCAGGCCGCCCTGAGGGCGAACCTGGAGGCGGCGAAAGTCTGCAACCACAAGAGGACTATCCCGAAGACCTG
>CAZYUK010000317.1:0-1874 GCA_964650675.1 uncultured Candidatus Bathyarchaeia archaeon | reverse complement strand
CCGAGGTGCGGGCATCCGATGAGCCGCTCCTGGTCGTCGTTGGGGGCCCGAAGGTGCCCAGGGATATGTATGAGATGGCTGACTGGAACGTCTCCGTGACCACGCAGCCCCACAGCGAGGTGAGCGCGCTGGCCGTGTTCCTGCACCTGCTGCTGAGGGGCTCTGAGTTGGGCTTGGGGTTCCCGGGGGCCAGGCTGCGGATAGCTCCCTCGGCCAGGGGAAAGGACGTCGTGGTGAGCAAAGATTAAGTCGTGCCAATAGGCATAGTATTTAGGATCGGGGAATCTATGGCGTCAGTATACACCGTCAACAACGATACGCTTCTCAACATCGCCAGGGTCCTGGGCGGCGACGAGGGTGTCAAGATCATCGAGGCCCTCAGCCAGAAGGAGAACATCACCGTGGAGGAGCTGGCCGAGACGACGGGCATCCAGATCAACGACGTTAGGAAGCAGCTCTACAGGTTCTACAACCACAGCCTGGTGACCAACAGGCGTTTCAGGGACAAGGACACGGGCTGGTTCATATTCCAGTGGAGCCTGCAGCCGCAGCTAGTGGAGGCCTTCGTGCAGAGCACCAAGCAGAAGATTCTCCGTAAGCTTGAGACCAGGCTGGAGTATGAGCAGACCCACGAGTTCTACCACTGCGGGAATCCGCAGTGCCCCAACACCACCTTCGAGGACGCCATGGAGACGGTCTTCCACTGCCCCTACTGCAACGAGCAGCTGCGGAGGGTGGACAACTCGCCCGTGGTGGAGTTCCTCGAGAAGAAGGTGGCAGAGATAAAGGGGGAGCTTGAGGCCTGAGTCTGCCCAGCAGGGAGGAGGCTCTGGGGCTTCTCGAGAAGGCGGGGTGCTCCTCCCACGTCGTCGACCACTGCCTGAACGTGACGAGGCTAGCCGTCGAGATGGCTGAGAGGCTCAGGAGCAGGGGGGTCGAAGTGGATGTGAGGCTCGTTGAGGCTGGGGCTCTTCTCCACGATATCGGGCGAAGCAGGACCCATGACGCGGACCACTCGGCCGTTGGGGGGAGGATGATACGTGAGATGGGGCTGCCTGAGGAGTTGGCCAGGATAGTGGACAGGCACATCGGTGCGGGCATCCCGAGGGCCGAGGCGCGGAAGCTCGGCCTGCCCAAGGGCGTCTATGTGCCTAAGACGCTGGAGGAGAAGCTGGTGGCCTACGCGGATAAGCTGGTGTGCGGCAGCAGGGTCGTGGACATGCAGGTGACTATAGACGACTTCGCGTCCAGGCTGGGGGCTGATCACCCGGCCATCCGTAGGCTGAGGGACCTGCATGAGGAGATGTCGGGGCTTCTGGGCGATGTGAAAGGGTTTTAAGGCGGCCAGGGCAGTTTCTGTCTGCATGGGCCGGTCGTCCAGCTTGGTTAGGATGCCGCCTTTACGAGGCGGAGGTCGCCGGTTCGAGTCCGGCCCGGCCCATCTTGCGTTGGGCGTGGCATGTATCAAGTAGCTTGATATAAGGCTTTTTTTGGGTGGTGATCTGGTGCTTTGGCTGTCCTTTTCAGTTTTTTTCTCTGCGTGATCTTGGGATAAATTTGGTGTAATGTTGAAAAACCCGTAATAAGGGACCGTTCCCTCGTCTAGGTTAGGGGTGATGGCCCGTGTATGGTGATGGTGAACAGCCTGACGTCGTCGTGGCGGAGAAGAGGATGGGTGGGAGGAGGCTGCTTGCGTTCAGTCTGGTCGTGAACGTGGCGCTGGCCTCCGTGTGCGGGTACTTTTACATTCAGAACGCTCAGCTTGGGGGCCAGGTGGCCGAGCAGGCCTCGGGCCTCAACGAACTGTCGCTGAGAACCATGGCTCTGGAGCAGCAGCTGAACATGTCCCTTATCCAACTGGACTACTATAAGGG
>CAZYUK010000316.1:0-1877 GCA_964650675.1 uncultured Candidatus Bathyarchaeia archaeon | reverse complement strand
AGTGCTGCATGTTCCCCAGGGACAGGGAGAGGCTGGTGCCCTAGGTGGCGGGGGAGAGCGGGTTTCAGTACAAGATGTGCGTCGTCATCCGCACGGACCTGGGCATGAGCGTCGGGAAGATGATAGCCCAGGCCTGTCACGCGGCGGTGGAGGCGTCGGAGGAGGCGAAGAGGGTTAACCACTCGGCCTGGAGGAGGTGGAGGGACGAGGGGGCCAAGAAGGTCGCCCTCGAGGTCGAGGGCGAGGAGGAGCTGAGGGGGCTTGCAGAGAGGGCCGAGGGGCTCGGCATAGTCGCGGAGCTGGTCGAGGACAGGGGGCTGACCGAGGTGCCTCCGGGGACGGTGACGGCGCTAGGCCTGGGTCCTGACCTCTCGAGCAGGCTGGACAAGGTAACGGGGAGCCTGCCTCTCCTCAAGTAGAGTATTTTTACTGACCTAGAATCATGACGCGCTCAGCGTAGCCTCACGGCCCGGTGAAGCCGCATGAGGGGCACTTGTACTGCCTTCCGAAGAGCCTGCACTTCTCGCATCGCCAGATGGTGACGGCGCCGCAGCTCGGGCAGGAGAACCTTATCGCCTTCTCCTCTGGGGAGATCTTCCTGCCGCACGATATGCAGGTGCTCATATTGGTCCATCTGATAGCCGGTGGTTCTGTATTTAAACGTTGACGAGGGCGGCGAGCTCGGCGGCTACGAGCCTCCCGGCGCCCCTGACGAGGAGGGAGAGGATGCGGGGGTTCCTGAGGGCATGCGTTATGGCGCCCCTCTGGAGGTCCATGTCGCCCTCGTCTACGACGCCTCGGAGTGCCTCCCCCAGCCCCTCAGACTTGAAGGAGGAGAAGAGCCTGTCGATCCTCGCGTCCGAAAGCCTGTCCGCGAGCCTCCTCGCAGCGAGCATGGCTTCGAACTCGCCACCGTATAGCCTCCGCCAGGAGTCGTCGTACCTCCTGAGGAAGGCCGCCGAGCAGTCGCCGGCCTCCAGGGCGTCCGAGGCGACCCTCCCGGCCTCCAAGGCGCAGAGGCCGCCCATGACGAATCCGCCGCCCGTCGTTGGCTTCGTGTGGCCGGCCGCGTCTCCGACGATGAGGAGGCCGCCGTGGTTTGTCCTCTTGATCGGCCCGCCCGTGAGCACGGGTCCGCCTCGAGGGGTCGGGCATTCGTCAATGTTGAATCTTGTCTTCAGGAAGGCGGCTAGCCTCTCAGGCGCGTGGTCTCGGGAGGCGAGGCCGCATCGGGCGCGTCCCCCTCCTAGGGGTATCACCCAGGCGAATAGGCCTGTGGCGTGTCCTCTGCCGAGGTGGACCTCGACCATGTTAGGCTCTGCGTCGGCTTCGACCTCGACGTTTAGCCCCGTGAGGGGGGCTTCGCGGCGGGGCTTGACGATCTGTCCGAGCAGCCTCCTTCCTGCACCCTCGCCGTCGATGACGATGGTTGAGCTGATCTCGAAGCCTTTGCCCCTGGCGCCGCTGACGGCGCCTTCTGAGATGATTAACTCGTCAACTCTCGCGCATGTGGTTATCTCTGCGCCGGCATCCGCGGCCCTTTCGGCCAGGTGTGCGTCTAGGGGAGCCCTGTCTATGGCGTAGGCCCTCGTCCTGTTGGTTCTGATCTCTATGGGGGTCCCTGATGGGGAGTGGATCTTTCCTCCAACTATCTTGTGCTGGACGAATTCGGGTGAAGGCTCAAGACAGAGCCGGTTCAGCCCCTCAGCGCTTATGAGCCCGGCGCAGTGGTTCGGGACGCCGATCCGGCTATGTTCTTCTAGAACTTTAACCTCGTAGCCCTTTGAGGCTATGGCGCGGGCGGCGATGAGTCCGGCGGGTCCCGCTCCCACGACGACCGCGTCAGGCCTCAAGCCGCTGATCCCCCGGGCTAGGAG
>CAZYUK010000315.1:0-1887 GCA_964650675.1 uncultured Candidatus Bathyarchaeia archaeon | reverse complement strand
GGGGTCGAGGGGGGCAGGTATATGCCGCTCATCCTCTGGACGAGGTCCGAGACCTCGGCGAGCTTCTCGTGCCTGATGCCCGTCTCTATGCCGTACTGCGCCGCGAGGCTCACGACGACCTGCTCTAGGGAGGCGTTCCCCGCCCTCTCACCTAGGCCGTTCACCGTGACGTGGCACTGCTCAGCCCCCGCCTCGACGGCGGCCAGTGTGTTCGCCGTCGCCTGACCGAGGTCGTTGTGGGCGTGGGCGCTCAGAGGCACCCTCGTCCTCGCCTTCAGCTCCCTGAAGAACTCGAACGTCGTCCTGGGCGTCATGACCCCGACCGTGTCAGGTATGTTGAGGATCTCGGCGCCAGCATCCTCGGCTGCCCTGCAGACATTCACTAGGTAGTCCATCTCGGTGCGGGTGGCGTCCTGTGGGCTGAACTCCACGTGGACGCCGTGTGCCTTAGCGTACTCTATCCCCTTGACGCTCTGCCTGATCACCTCCTCGCGGGTCGTCTTCATCATGGACTCGATGTGGAGGTCGCTTGTCGAGATGAAGATGTGTATGTACGGGACGTCGCACCAGAGTGCCCTGTCGATGTCCTCCTTCAGGGGGCGGGATAGGGCGACCACCGTGCTGCTGAGGCCGAGGGCGGCTATCCTCTTGATGGCCTCGGCCTCCCCCTCGCTCGTTATCGCGAAGCCCGCCTCGATCTTGCCCACTCCGAGCTCGTCGAGCTTCCTCGCTATCTCCACCTTCTCGTCTATCGTGTAGGTTAGGCCGGGGGTCTGCTCCCCGTCCCTGAGTGTAGTGTCGAGTATCGTCACCCTCTTCGGCGGGTTGATCTTGCCCCTCGCCTTGTACCTGCCCAGATAGAAAACGTCCTTAGCCAAGTATGACACCGTGTCGGTATGGTGACGGTGCGTGTGCTTGTCTAATAAGCGATTTGAGCAAGAAAAATTACGTATCCGGGGATTCAAGCCGTCTTTCAGGCTTGCTGGCTCAGGTTCGTCCCCCTGAACTGGCTCATGTAGAGGTGGTGGTAGAAGCCCCTCTGCGCCAGGAGCGACTCGTGTGTCCCACGCTCGACTATCTCCCCGTCCCTTATGACGAGCACCTGGTCGGCGTTCCTGATTGTGCTGAGGCGATGCGCGATGACGAAGCTGGTCCTCCCCTCCATTAGGCGGAGGAGCGCCTCCTGTATCCTGATCTCGGTGCGCGTGTCGACGTTGCTCGTCGCCTCATCGAGGATCAGTATCTTGGGGTCCGCGATGACTGCACGTGCTATGGCGAGGAGCTGCCTCTGCCCCTGGCTGAGGTTGCTGCCCCTCTCGGTGAGCATCGTCTGGTACCCCTGCGGCAGCCGGACGATGAACTGGTCTGCGTTCGCCAGCCTGGCGGCGGCGACGCAGTCCTCATCTGTCGCCTCGAGGTTGCCGTACCTTATGTTCTCCATGACCGTGTCGGCGAAGAGGAAGTTGTCCTGAAGCACAGTGCCCAGCTGCCTACGCAGGCTGTCCCTCGTGACGTCCCTTATGTCGACGCTGTCGATCCGTATCGAGCCACCCTGTATGTCGTAGAACCTGCCGAGGACGTTGACCATGGTGGTTTTCCCAGCCCCAGTCGGGCCCACGAGGGCCATGATCTGGCCGGGCTCGGCGTGGAAGCTCATGTCCTTGAGGATCGGGGTCCTGCCGTCGTAGCTGAAGTCAACGTGGTCGAAAACGACATCCCCCCCGATCTCCCCGAGGGGAACTGCCCCCGGCCTGTCTGTGATCTCGGGCTTCTCGTCAACCATCTCGAAGATGCGCTCCGCGCCCGCGAGGGCCGACTGAACCGTATTGTAAAGGTTCGCGAGCTGCTGCAGGGGCTGCGAGAAGTTCCTGGCGTAGAATATGAAGC
>CAZYUK010000314.1:0-1892 GCA_964650675.1 uncultured Candidatus Bathyarchaeia archaeon | reverse complement strand
CTACACTGAGAAGGATGTCGAGAGGCTTCTCGGCGAGCCTGGCGTCATACGGAACAGGAGGAAGATCGAGTCAGCCGTAAACAACGCCAGGAAACTTGTCGAGGTTCAGGGGGAGTTCGGCTCATTCGACGCCTACATCTGGGGCTTCGTCGGCGGCGCGCCTAAGATGAACCGCTTCACAAGCTTCAGGGAGATGCCCGCGGAGACTGAGGAATCCCGTGCGATGAGCGCCGACCTGAAGAGGAGGGGCTTCAGCTTCGTCGGACCCACAATCTGCTACGCATACATGCAATCCGTCGGGATGGTGAACGACCACCTCGTCGCCTGCTACAGGCACAGGGAGCTAGGCGGATAGACCTTATACATCTCCCCAGCCCAGTGATTAGGTAAGACTACCCCGTTCGGGACGTGAAGCAGCCTGTTGGACGAGAACCTTCGGCCTACACCGCAGCCCTTCCTGGAGAAGGCTTTCGATGCCAAGGATGCGAATTATGTCCTCTTCGGTGTGCCGCTGGATGCGACGGCATCCTACAGGAGAGGCTCGAGGTTTGCGCCCGCCGCTATCAGGCGTGAGAGCCAGTACCTCGAATCCTATAGCGTCAGGACGGGCTTCGACTGGGGCGACCTGAGCCTCGCGGATGCAGGGGACCTCGGCTGCGGCGACCTAGATGGGGCTTTGCCCGGGATCGAGGCGCTCGTGAAGAGGGTACATGGGTCGGGTAAGGTCCCCGTGATCCTAGGCGGCGAGCACACGGTGACCCTCGGCGCGCTGAGGGCCTTGAGGCCCGAGGCGGTCATCGTGTTCGACGCCCACCTCGACCTCAGGGACACACTCTTCGACGAGAGGCTGTGCCACGCGACCTACCTGAGGAGAGCCTACGAGGAGCTCGGATTCAACCTGGTCGTCCTCGGCGCGAGAGCTCTCTCGTCGGAAGAACTCGGTTTCGTTGGAGGCGAGGACAGGATCAGGATGGTCACGGCCAGGGAAATAGCGTCGAAGGGCGTCCATTATGGCCTGAAAGCCGTGTCCGAAGCGTTGAAGGGTGCCAGCTCAGCCTATCTCAGTGTGGACATGGATGTCGTCGATCCCGCCCAGGCGCCAGCTGTCGGAAACCCGAGCCCCGAGGGGCTGAGCGTCGCCTGTCTCCTCGACCTGATCGGTGGCCTTGTCGACAAGAAGTTCAGGGGCTTCGATCTAACGGAGGTCTCGCCCTTCTACGATTCAGGCCTGACATCCGTCAACGCCGCGTACATCGTCCTCGAGACCCTATACGCCTTCGAGGCGGCCAAGCGGCGCCGGACCTAAGAGACCATATATTGGACCGCGCCTGATCGTTAAGCGGAATGGCGGCACCCGGATTCGTCGTCGACGAGGGCGTCGAGGAGATCCAGCCTCAGGGCAGGCTCGCCCCGGAGGACCTGCCGACGAGCTACCTCCTCTCCGCCGGTTACGACGGGAAGATGCAGAAAGCCTACCTCAGGCTATACGAGCCCATCTCAGAGCAGGTCTACCTCTGGTATGACAACACCGACCACCTCCCCTACTGCATCTCGAAGGAGCCGCCGGACAAGCTGAGGAAGAACGACAGGCTGTCCCGGCACGAGGGTTTCCTGACGCTCGAGCAGGTCATGAAGCATGACCCGCTCAAGGACGAGGAGATCAGGGTCACGAAGGTGGTCGCCAAGGACCCTCTCAGCATAGGGGGCGGCAGGGGGACGCCGATCAGAAGCATCATAGGCGACAGCTGGGAGAGCCGCATAAGGTACTACCAGTGCTTCATCTACGACCGTGGCTACATCGTCGGGATGCCCTACAGGGTTGAGGGCGGGAACCTGGTCGAGGGGGGCTTCAGGCTTCCGCCCGATGTCGAGGCGAGGCTCGACGAGATCCT
>CAZYUK010000313.1:0-1893 GCA_964650675.1 uncultured Candidatus Bathyarchaeia archaeon | reverse complement strand
CTCCTTGACGAGCTCCACGCCGCATTTAGAGTCCACTACAAGACCGACTATTTGCCATGCGTCGAGGGCGTCCTCAAGGAGCTGTCCTCACGGTACATGGTGGCGCTCCTCAGCAACACCATGAGCGACCACCCCAGGGTGCTCCTCAAGGAGAGCGGCTACGACAAGTACTTCGACTACATCCTGTGCAGCAGGGACGTGGGAGTAAGGAAGCCCAACCCGGAGGCCTTCAGGATCGTCCTCAGGGAGCTTGGGGTGCGGCCTGAGGAGACGGTGCACGTGGGGGACAGCGTAGAGGCCGACATGGTGGGGGCAAGGGACTCGGGGATCACGGGTATCTGGGTAAAGACTCCAGACCAGCCACCTTGGAGCGGGTACGCCATGGACTCGGTGTGTGAGTTGCCCGGGCTCCTGAAGAGGATTGAGGGCTCAACGTAGCTCAACTCATCCCTGAACTCATCAAACCTTCCCGAGCCTAACACTTATCAGTGCATCGCAGCCTTGTATCACCTGTGTTCTAATTGACCGAAAAGAAGACAATTCACTACTTCTCCGGCGTCGGAGAAGCCAACACAGATGAGACCCTGAGGGCGGCGAAGACCAGAGCGGATGAGCTAGGCATAAAGGACATCGTCGTCGCCAGCACCCGAGGCCTGACGGGACTGAAGGCCGTGGAGCTGTTTAAGGGCTACAACATGGTGGTGGTCCCCCACGTCACCGGGATGAGGGAGCCTGGAACCCAGGAGCTGGCTGTGGACTACGCCGAGAAGATCAAGGCAGCGGGAGGTAAGCTCGTCGTCGCGGCCCACGCCTTCTCCGGTGTGAACAGAGCCATCCAGGCCAAGTTCGAAACCATGTACCCGGTGGGTATTATAGCGCAGACTCTCCGAATGTTCGGCCAGGGCATGAAGGTCGTGGTGGAGATCACCGCCATGGCGGCTGACGCGGGGGCCGTCCCCGTGAACAGGGATGTGATAGCCATCGCGGGGTCCGGCAGGGGAGCCGACACGGCCGTCGTAATCAAGCCGGCTTACAGCCACAGCTTGTTCGACGTGGTGGTCAGGGAGATCATCGCCAAACCAAGAAACCTAGAGTAAAGACTCGCCCCACGGGGTTAATGTGGCGCCGCCTAAAGACAGGGGGAGCCAGTGACTCGCGAATCACAGGCGTCTGGATTAGGACGCCCGACTAGCCGCCGTGGAGCGGGCACACCATAAGCTCTGTGTGCGAACTGCCCGCGCTCCTGAAGAGGATCGAGGGCTCTACGTCGCTGTCTTAGCCTGAAGCTCTAGCTAGTCTCAGCTTCAGGCCGCGGCTCTGGAGCCGACTGAAGTGCTTATCAGCGGTCTCAAGCTCCAGTCTTCTTGCGATGGCAGTAGCCGCGATTATGAGGTCGGCTTCAGGGATCGTCTCTCCACTGGCCCGCAGCGAATGGGATAGGCGACAGTACTCGAGAATTGTCTCGTTGTCTATTCCGATCACGGAGTAGTAGTCCTCCAGGTGCGTCTTGAGTATGGTTCGCTTTTCCTCTGCGACGCCTCTAAGCAGCTCTATGAGCGTTATGACGGATACGGCCCCCTTCTTAGGCTCACCGTACTGTAGGCTGTCTATGGCTACGCTTGTGTCTATGAGGCTCATCTGAGCTTGAACCTCTCCCTGAACTCCTCCGAGGAGCGCCGCATGTTATCGTAGTCCTCCTCGGTGAGCATACCGCGCATCTTCTCTAAGGCTCGCCTCCTTTTCTCCTCCTCAGCTGCCTCGTAGAGCTCCAGGAGATACTGGCCCCAGTCCTTGTCGCCTTTGCGTTTCTCGAGGGCCGCCTTGACCTCCTCCGGTACCGAGATCGTCGAGTACTTACTCATTGCATAATTGTATAATTATGTAATTATAATA
>CAZYUK010000312.1:0-1905 GCA_964650675.1 uncultured Candidatus Bathyarchaeia archaeon | reverse complement strand
AGATGCGCTCCGTCCTCCCAACATACACGCCAGTGTGCTTCGCCTCGATGTTCACCGGGGCGGAGCCGGAGGCCCACGGCATCAGGAGGTACGAGAAGCCCGTCCTGCGGTGCGACACGCTCTTCGACGCCTTGAGCAGGGCCGGTAGGAGGGTCGCCTTGGTCGCGGTCAGGGACTGCAGCATCGACCTGATCTTCAGGGGAAGGGACATAGACTACTACACCGAGCCGTACGATCCGGAGGTCGTGAGGCGCACACTGATGCTCCTCTGCGAGGGCGCACACGACCTGATGGTCGCCTACAACCAGGAGTACGACGACGTGATGCACCGCTCGACGCCCAGGAGCCCCGAGGCGATCGAGGCCTTCAAGCGCCACCTCGATGCCTTCAGCGTCCTTGGCGAGGCCTTCAACGTGGCGTATGCCGCGGAGAACAGGTGCATCGCCTTCTGCCCGGACCATGGCACCCACATCGACCCGACGACGGGGAAGGGCGCCCATGGAACCGACGCCTCCAACGACGTTGATGTCCGACACTTCTGGGGCATATACAGGGGCGGATGACGCCAACCTTTTCAGCGCCCAGACGAATAGTGTCTGATTCGGGAAACATGTACAAGGTCGTCTTCACAGTCGTGGAGGTCAACGAGCCCAGGAGCCTCGACGGCAAGCCAACCCATGTCTCAGGTCCATGCAAGATATACAGGATCGGAGACAGGATCACGATCACGAGCAACCCGGGCAGGCTCGTGCTCGAGGAGACCGACGGCGTGTGCCTGGCCGCCCTCAGCGCCATACTGCCCCTCACCTCGGCGATGGAGAGGGAGGTCACCGAGCCGTGGGACTACGTCGACAAGATCAGGTACTTCAGCTGCCCCGACTCGGAGCGGCCTGTGGTCTTCAGGGTCGAGCGTATCCCTGTGAAGCAGGGTGAGATACCGCTGAGGAAGAAGGGGTGAAGCGTCGGCTCAACTTGTGAGAGGGCCGGTCCTCGACAGGAACTCCGCGATTATCTCGGGCTGCCTCCTGACGGTTTCGAGGTTCTCCCCCAAGACCGCCTCGTAGGCTGCGCCGAGCCTCTCATCCGCCTTCCTCAGGCCCTCATGGTAGAGCCTTCCCCTAGCGAGGGCGTTATCGCATGCCGGCGAGCATGGGAAGAAGTGGCTGGAGAAGTAGACGTGGGGGTTCACGTCTCCCGCCTCCTTCAACTGCTCCGAGGCTCTGCGCTCGACGCTCACGCCGTTCAGCCGGTCCTGGATGTATCTGTCGATGCAGCACTCCGGGTATCCCAGTAGGCGCCCCATCCTGCGTATCCAGTCCCCGTCGAACTCCTCGGGGTACACGAACTGCATCCTGCCCCTCAGCTGCGAAGAATCCTTCCTGATCTTCTCTCTGAGCCTGCCCCTCTCCCTCATCAGGCTCTGCAGCTCCTTCAGTACCTCGCGGTCCCTGAACAGGTAGACCTCGTGGATCGTCGGGCGGACCTCGACCTGGTCGACCCTGAGGCCGAGTCTATCAGCCCACCCCATCAGGGCCCTGTACTCAGGGGAGGATTCGACTACGATCTCGAATGACTTGGATAGCTCCTTCCTCAGCTTCACTATCGCGTCGACCCTCTTCCGGGGGTCCTGTATGCCCTTAAGAGTCTCGAACCTGGGACGCATGGATTCGTCTATGGCGGCGCCCATCTCAGCGCCCCTCGGCAGCTCTGCGGGGATCGTCGTCTGGGAGGAGCGGCGGAGGCAGATTTGTACGACCACCATGTTCTCGACCTTCACCCCCGCGCCGATCCTCCGATCCTCGAGGAGCCCCGTGTAGTCGAACCTGGTCAATGTCCTCAACCTAAGAGGGCGTGAACCTGTTAAAAAAGGGTCGATAAGCCATGGCAATCAGACAAGAACGTAAC
>CAZYUK010000311.1:0-1910 GCA_964650675.1 uncultured Candidatus Bathyarchaeia archaeon | reverse complement strand
GACTTAATCCCCGACTTGCCGGATAACACAGACAACAACGGTAATATCGACAACAATGACAACAACTTGCCCCCCGACATCGTGCCAAACGGCACTGGCGGCGCTTGGCTGGCCTTATTGACCGTCGTTGTCATCGGTGCCGCCGCTGGAGGTGCGTTCTACTACCTAAGGAGCCGGCCGAAGAAGAAGCCTGCAGCAACAAAGGCCGCCGAACCCTCCAAAAAACCACCGGAGCTCAAATTAGCAGAGCCAGCCGCTTCCATCAGGGTGGTCGGGCTTCCCAATGACCTGAGCAACATAGTCGAGAAAATAAGGGAGGCGGGCGGCAGGATCAATCAGCTGGAACTAAGGCAGAAGCTGCCTTACTCCGAGGCCAAGGTCAGCCTGATGCTGGCTGACCTGGAGAGTCGAGGCCTGATTCGCAAGATAAAGAAAGGCAGGGGCAACATCATCATCCTGAAGGAAGACTGACCAGAGCTATCTCGCTCCCAAAGCTTGGCCTTTTCTTGGGGCTAAAGGTTAAAATTGAGCCCGAGTTTAGGTTAAATGGGGCAGCTTATGGTAACCCGTGGCATAATTATCGGCCGTTTTCAGCCTCCCCACTTGGGCCACCTCGAGGTCTTCAAGAGGATACTCAAGGAGGTTGACGAGCTCATCATCGGGGTGGGAGGTGCCCAGGAGAGCCACACCCTCGAGAACCCGTTCACCGCGGGCGAGCGCCTGCTGATGATAATGAGGGCCCTGAGCGAGGCCAAGGTCGACCTGGCCCGCGTGCACATAATCCCCATCCCGGACGTGAACAACAACTCCATCTGGGTGTCACACATAGTCTCGCTCTCGCCTCCCTTCGAGATCTCTTATTCGGGCAACCCCTTGGTGAGAAGGCTCTTCAAGGAGGGCGGCTTCGAGACGAAGAAGCCCCCGATGATAAAGCGCAAGGAGTACTGGGGCACGGAGATCAGGGACAGGATGGTCAACGGCGAGAATTGGGAGGGCCTCGTGCCCAAGGCCGTGATTGGGGTCATGAAGGAGATCAAGGGCGTCGAGAGGCTGAAGGACCTCTCCAAGACGGATTATCTGCTCCGGTAATTTTCAAAGCCAGGATTTGCTCACATCGGCACGCTGTTTATCTCGACGAGGTCCGACAGGTTGTTCATCTTCACCTGTCCTTCCGAGATTGTGTAGAGCACGTCGTTGATGTAGAGGGATCTGGACACTATGTTGCTGTAGTCCCAGGCCATCTCCGGATTGGAGAAGTCGGAGTGGGCTATCCGCCCCTTCAGGGCAAAGCCGCCCCCGAGCGAGATGTCGAAGACGTAGGCACCCTGCCAGTTCTGCATGCCTCCCTCGACCAAGGAGATAGGTATCACGAGCAGGTTCTTTGATTTGCTGAACAGGAAAGCCCTGTGGTCATAGAGGGCGAAGGAGTCCGTCCCCCTCTCACCTATGACGTACTTGGAGACCTCCTGCGGGTTGGCTGGGTCGCTCACGTCGAAGAGGGCCAGCTTGACGCCCTCGTAAAGCGCGAAGTCGACGTCCGGGGAATCGGTAGTTTCCTTGCCTATGCCGATTACGTGCGTCTCGTCGTAGGGGTGTAAGTAGTCGGAAAAGCCCGGTATCTTCAGCTCTCCGAGTACCCTCGGGTTCAGCGGGTCCGAGAGGTCGATGACGAAGAGCGGGTCGACCCTGACGAAAGTTACCAGGTAAGCCCGGTCTCCCATGAACCTGGCTGAGTAGATCATCTCCCCGGGCGCGAGCCCCTCGAGCCTGCCGACTATGCTCAGGCCTCCGTCGAGGACATAGATGTTGTTCTGGCCGGTGCCGCCCCACATATCCCCTGAGGTGGTCGCTATCCTGAAGTAGCCGTTGTGCTCGTCCATGGAGAACTGGTTAAGGACCTGTCCCGGAAC
>CAZYUK010000310.1:0-1910 GCA_964650675.1 uncultured Candidatus Bathyarchaeia archaeon | reverse complement strand
ACTCGCTCACGGTGCCCCTGACTATGCTGTCGTCGGTGATTACAACCTTCTTGCCCCTGATCGTCTCCCTTATGATGTTGTGCTTCAGGTCCGAGGCTATCCTCCTGAACGCAGGGTCCTCGATGATGTAGGTCCTGCCGAGGTAGGCGTTCTTTATGACGCCCTCATCCGCCGGGATGCCGAGGGCCTCCGCGACCCCTGTGCAGACGGATCTGCCTGAGTCCGGGACCGGTATGACCACCATGTCCTTCCTCGGCCCCCTCCCGGTGGCGTAGAACTCCCTGAGGCGGTGGGTCTCGACCAGGGAGTGGCCGAGCCTCTTCCTGACCTCGTGGACGCCGCGCCCCTCCATGACCGAGTCCGGCCTGCCGAAGTAGACCCACTCGAAGGCGCAGTGGGCCGGGCGGGGCTCAAGGACCTGCCGCTCCACCAGGCCGGCCTCATCCATGACCATCATCGACCCCGGCCTGAAGTCGCGCCTCCACTCGATTCTTATCCCCATGTTCTCGAGGACATCCACCGGGGCCGACTCCGAAGCCACGTAGAGCTCCCCGCCTCTCCCCGCGATGTACAGGGGCCTGACGCCCCTCTGATCCCTGGCGGCTATCAGCGAGCTCCTGCTGGCCTCCACGTCGTGGACCGCCATCACCAGGGAGTAGTAGGAGCCCTTCATCTCCCTCATGGTCTCCTCCAGCGCCTTCGCGACGCCGTTTCCCGTGAGGTTCGCCACAAGGAGGCTGCCGAACGCCTCCTCGTTCGTCCTGTTGCCCCTGCCCCGCGTGTATCCGTCGAGGGCCAATGAGAGCCTGTAGCGTCCCGAGCTCAGGTTGAGCGGGGTCAGCTCACCCTCCCCGTTCTCACCCGAGGCGCAGCCGACGGCGACGTACTTGTCCGAGTCGGCCGTCTTCCTGTAGCCCTCGTCGAAGACGTTTGAGATTAGGCTCCTCCCCTTGATTGTGCGGAGGCTATCGTCGCCGGCGAGGGTTATTCCGGCGCTCTCCTGCCCCCTGTGCTGGACGCCGTATAGGGTGTAGAGTGCCTTCAACGCGGCGTTACGCCTGGAATAGACGCCGATGATACCCTCCATAACGATTGGTTCTGGTGTAAAGAGATTTAAGGAGAGCGGTCTAATATTGCACGTTTATGCAATATTACATGGGGCGTTGAATCAACGTGATATCTCGCCTGAGAAAGACCTCTCAGGATCTTCCGCCCGCCCCTACTCCAGCCTCATGGCCGATCGTGGGCTCAGCAGGTACGGGGGCAGGTATGCGGGGATGTTGCTGAGGGGGAGAACCTCGGGTCTGAGGCTCATCCCGAGCTCCTCCTCCATGAAGCGCCGCCTCGCCTGAACCCGGTTCCAAGCCTCCGGGTAACGGGAGGCGAACTCCCCCCTCAACCTCCCATCCGCCAGAGCCAAGCCATCCTCCATGTTCGTCGTGAAGTACTCCGTGCCTGTCGCGGGTATGATGTCCACCTGGAGCGCCATGCCGGACCTGAGGGGCACGTCCGAGCCCTCGTAGAAGGGGGAGGAGACCCATTCGTCGAGGTGGATCAGGTGGCCGGGGTTGAGGTGGACGCCGAAGAAGGGCTCGCCGATATGGCTCCGGACGACGTCGTGGAGCTCTCCGCCTCTCACACCTATGCCGACGTGCTTGTACCATTCGGCGACGGCCTCGAAGTATGGCGCCACGAGCCTCTCGACGTAGTCCCTGATCCCTGAGGGCAGTTCGCCTCTCTCCTCGACCACGAAGCCGGCTCTGGCGTTGAGGGCGCCCCAGACGCCGTAGGCCACGGTCATCGGGTCGCCCAGCCGGATGACCCTGCCCGAGGGGCTCGGGAGCCCCATGGAGGCCCTCGGCCCAGAGGACAGCATGAGGTGGCATGAGAGGGGCATGCCGTTGAGCCTC
>CAZYUK010000309.1:0-1912 GCA_964650675.1 uncultured Candidatus Bathyarchaeia archaeon | reverse complement strand
CCCTCGATATCTACAGGAGGGTCCCATCCGTGTCCGTCCTAGCCCTGCCCAGCTTCCTCGCTGAGTTCAGCGGCCAACTGGAAAGGCTCGCAAGCTTCAGGGTGGAGCTGCCTCCGCCGAAATCGGGGCCGAGGCAGACGGTGCTCAGGCGTCTCTGAGACTTAAAAAAAGTTTCTGAATCAGAGTCTTCTTGATCTTACGTGTTCTGCCAGCTCCGTCCCTGTGGGGAACCAGACGTCGCCCTTCACTATCATCTCGCCGAGGAGCTTCTCCAGCATCCTGAGGCGCGAGGCCCTTCCTATGCACTCGGGGTGGCATGTGAGGCCGAAGTACCTGCCGAGGTCGTGGAGGGCCTCGAACTCCGGCATCCAGAGCCTGTATACCTCGTCCGGTGGCTTCCTGTCGGTTTCGAAGTGTGGCCAGTCGTCTAGGAGCCAATCGACGGGGAGCTCCACTATGCCCGTCTCTTCGTCCCTCCACCTGAGCATGTACGGCATGTCGTCGTCCATGAAGTTGCTTGAATAGCTGAAGCCGAGGCGCCTCATGTGGGCGATGCTCCTATCCCCGACTAGCCAGTATGGCGCCCTATATCCCTTCGGCCTCACGCCGAGGTGTTCGAGCGCGGCAAGGCTTCGTTCCCAGACCGACGCCTCAGCCTCCCAGCTGAGCTCAGTCATCCTCTCGTGGCTGTAGCTGTGCGCCGCGATCTCATGACCATGGTTCATGATCGCCTCGACGGAGTCAGGGTGGTTGTCGGCTGTCCAGCCCGGCGTAAAGAAGGTGGCCTTTATGCCCAGGCGATCAAGCATGTCCAGAATCCTCGGGATCGCCACCTTAGGCGCATACCTTCCCTTACTCTGGGCGACTGCGTCGAGTGGAGTCTTCCACATCTCCGCGCTCGACGCATCATAGTCGAAGCTCAAGAAGACACATGAACGATATTCTTCAGGCCAGAAACCCATTACATCACTACTGCAAAAAGAAGCCCTAGATCCGCATTTGAAGTCTTTGACCAATAAATGGTTGATTGAGCTGGACTACTTTAGCTCGACGAACCTTGCCAGCTGCTCCGCCTCCTTACCAAGGCCGAGGCGTTCGAAGGTGACCTTCGTCGGTATACCGCGATCATCCCAGCCCCTCTTCTCGTAGTAGTAGCCAAGGAGCGTGTCGTACTTAGCCTTGTCTAGGTGCTTTCCTGCGAGGGCGCCCTGGGTGAGGGGCTCCTTGAACCAGCGCTCCGGCGGGTAGTCCATTGTGCGATCCCACCTGCCGCCGGACTCACGCACCCAGAAGGCCCTGATGAGGGCGTAGACGCGGTCTCCGAGGGCCCACATGTCGTCGAGTGTCATCTTGACACCCGTCACTGCTTCGAAGTACTTTGGGTACCAGTCCGTCTCGAAGCCGAGCTCGATCCACGGAAACCTGCACCCGACGAGGCACTCGAACATGCCCCCCCTGATGCGCTGGAACTCTATCACCTTATCAGCCTTCGCCGGTCCGTACTCCTCGCGTGTGCCGCTGCTTATCTCCCAGCTTATGACCCACGCGTCCTTGTGGTGGGCGCCTATGGGCGAGGTGCCGAAGCTCAGGCTCATCCCCGGACATAGGTGGCAGTCGTAGGCGCTGCACTCCAGCCCCTTTACATGCATCGCCCAGTCAGATGATCCCTCACCGATCTTCTCGGCGGCCTTCTTGACGCCGAGGCCGAACACGGCGCCGTGGCCACGCATATAGGCGATGTCCTCGAGGAGCCTCTGCGCACCCTCGAAGTCGCCCCACGTTAGATTCAGTCCCCTCACAAGCCTCTTCTCGGAAGCCTCCATGGCGAAGGCGATGGCACTGCCCGCGCTGATGGTGTCTAGGCCCAGCATGTCGCACATCCTGTTCAGCCTCCCGACCTGCCTCAGGTCGC
>CAZYUK010000308.1:0-1929 GCA_964650675.1 uncultured Candidatus Bathyarchaeia archaeon | reverse complement strand
GTGGTGGGGTTGCCCTCGGCGTCCATGAATATGCCCTCGGGCAGCTTCTCGCCGCGGGCCTGGTAGACCATGATCTTGCCCTGGGCCCAGACCGAGGTGGCCATGTCCAGTATCATGGGGGGCTCCTCTCCGGATGGGATGGCGAAGCAGAGGGGGTTGGTGCCCAGCTGCTTCGTCTTCCCGCCGTAGGGCGCGACGTAGCTGTTAGAGTTGACGCTCACTATGCCGATCATGTCCTCCGCCATGGCCATCTCCGCGTAGGTGTTGAGGCGGCCTATGTGGTGGCTGTTCCTGGCAGTCACCATGCCGACGACCCCCTTCCTCGCCTTCTCTATGCAGACCTCCATGGCGTACTTGGCCACGACCTGGCCTAGGTTCCAGCCGCCGTCGACCACCGCCGTAGAGGGGGTCTCGCTGACGATCTTCACCTCGGCGCCGGGCTTCACGGCCCCCATCTTGATCCCCCTTGCGTAGATGGGGATCCTTATCACGCCGTGGCTGTCGAAGCCGGTGAGGTTGGCGTCCACCAGCAGGTCTGCCACGAGCTTCGCGTCATCCTTCGGCACCCCGAGGCTGGTGAAGATCGAGACGCTGAAGGTCCTCAGTTGCTTGGCGCTCAGTACAGGCATCTCATCACTTTCCGGTTATCGTACGTGTCGTGTCTGATCTCCTACCCTATACAAACGGTTTTCGGTCGGATGGTTTATGGAATAGGTTGTGGAGGCGGCTGGCGTGGTCGCCTCAGCTTATTGACGTGGTCCTCGATCTTCGGCGATCTCCTAGAGGACATTTGCCGGCTATATCAGGGGTATGCTTGCCTCAGCTGGCTATGTACTTGTCGTGGAGCCCCGCCACAGTCTCCTGGGTGAGCTCCATGGTCATCACTATGTTGTCGTCCTCGTCCACGGAGATCACGGTGAACCCGAACCTTTCCCAGAACATCCTGAGGGCTCTGCCGACATCGTCCCTCTCCTCAGTGCTGAGTTTCACCCGCTTGTAGCCGCGCCCGTAGCAGTACATGGCCTCAAGCGCCGAGATGGTTGACCCCACTCCCTTCCTCTCGATGAGGGTCGCGGCGCTGTCCGAGTAGAAGGTGCCCGGCTCCTCGTCGTCGTACCCGTAGTCGTAGGCCAGGGGGTCGCCGTCCAGGGCGACCACGAAGCATGTGAACCCTGGGCGGCGGGAGTGCTCATCCAGCTCCTTACGCGTGTACCTGAGATCCTTCCTGAACCTCTCGTTGTCGATGGCGATGACGGTCTCCTTCAGAGCCTTGTCGAGGGCATGGCTCACCTCCACGGTGCAGGCCCCCCCGAGGGCCTTGCTGAGCCTGTGCTCAGCCGACCGCAGCATGATGTCAAAAAGTGGGACCTTGGACATTTCAAAGATATTGGCTACCAACGTATAATAATTATTGGTATGAACGATGTTTAGTCTAAGGCTAGAGGGCCCGCAGTCTTCCTCATGAGTACCTCTGACCGGCCCGCCACCAGGTAGTCCCTCAGCTCCCCCACCTCCTCGTAGCCGAGGCGCCTGTAGAACCTGCGCGCCCCCTCGTTGAAGTCCGAGACGCAGAGGAAGACGTTGGGCGTCTCGCCGAGTATCCGCTCCTCTGCGTGAGCCATGAGCCTCGACCCTATACCCGTGCCCCTGCGACCGGGGGCTACGCAGATCGATTTCACGTACCCCCTGATGGAGCCGTTCATCTCGACGACGACGAGGCCGACCACATCGCCTCCCGCGACGGCCACGTAGACCTCGCAGGACGGGTCCGCGATGATCCTCAGCTGCTCCTCGTAGCCCCGCCCCAGCGTGGTCCAAGGCTCGGATTCGGCCATCATGTGTGCGCATACCTCGGCTTCAAATCTGTCCGCTAGTCTACGTATCATGAGGCCCTTCCCGCTGAAACCCCTCATTTGTCTCTCGTCTAAT
>CAZYUK010000307.1:0-1929 GCA_964650675.1 uncultured Candidatus Bathyarchaeia archaeon | reverse complement strand
TGCTGCCTATGCCGTTGAGGAGGCCGAGGCCTATGCTCACCCTCTCGATGGGCAGCACCTCCGGCACCATGCTGAAGAAGAGGACCCAGAGGGACATGCAGAAGCTTATCGCCGCCGAGAGAGCGGCGTATACAGTGATTGGGATCCAGCCTGGGGCGAATAGGAAGATCGCTAGGAGGAGAACATAGAGGGATGAGAATAGCACTAAAGGCAACTTCCTCCTTCTAAGCCTATCTGATATGAGCCCCATCGCGATGCAGCCGGGTATGCCCGCTATCGTGCCGACGCTGGAGACGATACCTGCCTCGATGTAGGTGAAGCCCTTCGTCTCGATGAGGAACTGGGGCATCCAGGTCATGAAGACCCAGCTGAAGCTGAGGAGCACGTAGCCGAGTATGAATGGGTAGAGCCTCCTGTCCCTGAGCGCCTCGCCGAATGTGGCTAATAGCTTGCTACCAGTCTTCCTGGTTACCCCATTCCCATCGGGGCCATTCTTAAGTATGAAAAAATTCATCGCGTAGTTCACTACAAGGACGACGACGACCAGGAAGTAGAGGTTCCTCCAGCCGCCGAACATAGCGTTCGCGAGGGGAAAGCCCATGTAACTGGTGAAGTTGCCCAGCCCGCTTGAGGCGCTGAGGATTCCTATCGCTGTCGCCTTTCGGTCAGCCGGGAACCACCTACCTATTATGTTGACGGCGTTGATGTAGAAGACACTGCACCCTACCCCGATCATGAGCTGGGCGACGAACAGGAGCTCAAGCCTGTAGCTGAGCCAGAAGAGAAAGACTCCGATGACTGTGAGGGCGGTGAAACTGAGGATCGTCTTCCTCGGCCCTAGGATGTCTGTGAGCATCCCGGACGGTATCTGCATCAGGCCATAGACGAGTGAGAAGGCCGAGATCAGTAGCCCCATCGTCGCCTTGTTTATCCCCAGCTCGACTAGGAGCACCGGCGTTAGTGCGGAGGCCGCCATCCTGAGGAAGTTCTCGACGTAGTATGATACGCAGATGCTCCCGAGGATTACGAGGGCGAACCAGCGCCTTTTCTCCAAACCTTATCCCCCCTTCGACGGCTCCTGAAAATTTAAGCCTTACCGAACCCTCACAGGTGAAAAACTTATCATAAATATGGCCCAATTATGAAGCATGGTAAACGAGAGCTGCGCCGAGATTGCTGTGATAGGCGGCACCGGCGTCTACGATCCGGAGATCCTCGGCGAGAGGCGCGAGGTTAAGATCTACACACCCTACGGCGCCCCTTCCGACGTGATCACCCTTGGCACATACAAGGGCAGGAGCGTCGCCTTCGTCCCCCGCCACGGCAGGGGGCACCAGATACCGCCCTTCAGGATAAACAACAGGGCGAATATATGGGCCCTCAAGCAGCTAGGGGTCAGACAGATCGTGGCCTCGAGCGCCGTCGGGAGCCTACGCGACGACTACAAGCCAGGCGACTTCGTCATAACCGACCAGTTCATCGACAGGACGAAGAACAGGCCCGACACCTTCTACGAGGGCGGCAAGATCTGCCACATCTCCTTGGCCGACCCCATCTGCCCCCAGCTCCACGACTACTTCGTCGACCAGGCGGAGAAGATGGGCTTCACGGTTCACCCGAAGGGGACATATGTCTGCATAGAGGGTCCAAGGTTCTCCACGAGGGCCGAGTCCCGCCTATTCAGGCAGTGGGGCTGCGACATCATAGGCATGACCCTCTACCCCGAGGTCGTCCTCGCCAGGGAGATGGAGATGTGCTACGTGTCAATAGGCATGGTCACCGACTACGATGTCTGGGCCGAGAAGCCCGTGTCTTCGGACGAGGTCGTAGAGACGATGCGCGAGAACTCGGCGAAGTTCAAGAAGCTGATCACGAGGGCGTTGCCGGGGATGCCGAGGGATCGGACCTGTGGCTGCGGTGAGGCGCTCA
>CAZYUK010000306.1:0-1943 GCA_964650675.1 uncultured Candidatus Bathyarchaeia archaeon | reverse complement strand
GGGTGGCCGTAGCAGTTCCTCACCTTCGTGAAGCCGAGGAGCCTACCGGTTATAGCCGCGGATGTATGGGGCGCCAGGCCGAGGAGGAGGCAGCCTATGAGATCGTTTCTGCTTTTCGCCTTGTAATATGGTTCGAGCTTGTAGAATGTCGTGAGGATGTCGTCGAGGAACTTGGAGACCTTCACGAGGTAATCCCCACATTCCTCGGGGAGGACGACATCCTGGACCTTGAGCTCGAGCATCTGACGAGGACCTTCCAGGGGAGCCCCTTTGAGGTCGTGGGTGTATCCCAGCTCCCTGAGCCTCTCCAGGGGGACCCCGATCTCCTCGGAGGTGAAGTGGGTGAGGGGTATGTCCGTGAGGTCAAACCTCAGTGTGCCATCCTTGAAGATCGAGAGGTCGTAGCGAGCCCTGATGATGCCCTTCCCGAGGTGCTCAGGGACCCTCCCCTCGTTCATCAGCCTCTTGACACACTTTATCCTCGATGGAAGAGTGCCGTCAACGAGCTTCCAGGCCCTATCAAGCTCCGCCCTGAGGTCGATATTCACCTTGTTGTAGGAGACGATGTTGCCCTTGCATGCGGGGCACTTATCGCCCTCATACTGAAGGCCACAGCGGACGCACCGTCTGACATCGACTGTAGGGCCGCCACACTCGGGGCACAAGGCGGTATGTGATATGGCGCCGCACCTTACGCACCTCCTCTGTAGGAGCTCCACATTGACCGTTTTCCCCTTCTCGGCCTTCAGTATGTCTCGCTGCGGGCCGCCCGCCTCCGCGACGGGGAAGAGCGAGTGTACGTATGGCTCCATCTTTCTCTCCTTGGCCTTCTCCGGTCGCCCCATCCTGGCCCCGACGAAGACGGGAGCCTTTTCCTTGATCGTGAAACCTGCTAGTGAGCCGACGATGTCGAGGGGCTCATCCCCCCTTATCTCGACGTACCTGTTGTCCAGGGCGAGGTTCCGCCAGAGTACCGGGGCCTCCTCAGCGAATTTGATGAAGCCCTCCTCCATCGAATGGGGGATAAGAAGCCTCTCGAGGATTGCCTTGACCCCTTCGTCGTTACCTATCCTCGGGGACGATGGGTCGGTCCATTCGGCCAACAGTTTGTTTCGGAGAGACAGGAGCTCGTCCCTCGTTATCTTCGACCAGTGATATGTGTAACGCGGGTGGAGCGGAACGTCTGCGGAGGCCAGTGATATAGCCTCCTCCGGGGTCGGCACGTTCAGCGGCGAGGCTAGGAAGAACTGAATCCTCTCGGGTATGAGGCTGGCGAGCCTCGAGACAGCATCGCATCCTACCTTATCGCACATAGCCTTCAGGTCTAGGAGCCACTGGTTCTCGTCGTAGCCAGCCTTCAGGAGGTCCTTGTTGTTCTGGATGAAGTCGCCGGCGTTCACGAGTACGTCGCCTACCGAGAGGATCGCCTCGATGTTGCTGAGAAGCCTATCCGCCTGCTCCTCGGTATCGATTCTCGTGACGGTACCGTCACGAAGCCTGACCATCGGTGGTTCGATGGAGTCCACGGGCGTCACGGCGGCCGATTTGCCGGGAAGCTCTATCCTGAGCTGCACGCCTGTTGTGAGGAACCTGTTGAGGACGATCATCGTGGCTGGATGCACGCCGACGGCCGCTAAACCCGTGTTTCTGGCCCGACCGTACCTCAGCCTGAAGCCTCCGACGGCGCCTGGAAAAGAGAAGACCGGGCGCCCGACGATGATCTCCTCCATGAAGCCGACGGAGGGCTGCTCCTCCGAATCCCTTGTCTTCTTCTGACCGAGCCTGTCGAGCCACTCCCAACCATCGATGCCGAGGTCCCGGCAGACGCCGTGGAGCTTCCTCGCCCTGCCTACTATGCCGTCGACTACGACGATGAGGGCGCCGCCCCTGAGCCGGTTCGTCTCTATGCCCTTGACATCCCTGTAGTTTGAGACCTCGTATGG
>CAZYUK010000305.1:0-1947 GCA_964650675.1 uncultured Candidatus Bathyarchaeia archaeon | reverse complement strand
AACGTGACGCCGATGAACAGGGCGGCGAGGTTGTAGGGGTTGACGAGGCTCAGCGACCTGATGTTCGCAATCTGGAAGTAGGTTATGAGGATCGCGGAGGCGGTGAGGGTGCCCGTCGTCATGCTCAGCGCCTTCGTGTACGCCTTCATGCTGTTCCCCACCGCGTCGAGAAGCGTCAGGTTATCGCCGACCCCCTCGTTCGCCGCCATCTTGGAGACGCCGTCCGCGTTGTCGACGATGGGCCCGAAGGCGTCAACTGACATGATGAAGCCCACCATTAGGTCGGTGCCGATGTTGGCTATGGCTATCGCGAAGAGGCTGTCGCCGTTGACGATGTAGCTGAACGCGGCCGCAGCCATGACCCCGGTGACCGGGATGATGGGGCTCCTGAGCCCGTAGGCCATGCCCGTGATTATGTTCAGCGCCGCCCCCCTCTTGCTGGCGTCGGCGATCCTCTTGACGGGCGTCCCCTGGTAACCGGTGAAGTACTGGGCCGTCAAGATACTCACCATGACCGCGGCGATGCCGCTGAGGGCGGCGTAGAAGATGCGGACGTCTCCGACCATGGAGACGGTGAGGAAGTAGGCGCCTATGGCGCCGAGGGTCGCCGTGGCCACGAGCCCCATCGTGATCGCCTCCTCGGGCCTCCGGTTCAGCCGCTTCACCAGCGCTATCCCCGCGAGGCTCGCGAGGTTCCCGACGCACTAGAGGAGAAGCGGGTAGATGAGGGCCCCCATCCCGAACCTTGGGATGAAGGCGGCGCCGAGGATCATCCCCGTGACGACGTCGCCGCTGAAGCTCTCGAAGAGGTCCGCGCCACGCCCAGTGCAGTCGCCGACGTTGTCCCCGACGAGGTCAGCGATCACAGCCGGGTTCCTCGGGTCGTCCTCGGGGAGGTTGAGCTCGACCTTGCCGACGAGGTCTGCGCCTATGTCCGCGCCCTTAGTGTAGATGCCCCCACCTATTTGGGCGAAGAGGGCGGTGAGGCTCGCGCCGAAGCTGAAGCCGACGAGGTCGTTAGGTGTCCCGAAGAGTAGGAAGAGGCCTGTGAGGCCGAGGAGGCTGAGGGCGGGGACGCTGCCGCCGAGGAAGGCGGTGCGAAACGCCGAGAGCCCCGAGACCCTGGCATCCTCGATGACCCTGCCGTGGACCTTGACGACGACCCGCATCACCGCGTAGGCCGCGACCTGGCTGAGCACGGCGCCGACAAGGAAGCTGGCGGCTGCCCTGACGCCGAGGAGGAGATAGATCGCCGCTGCCAGGAGGGGCAAGAAGGGGGCAATCGCCCTCGTATGCCTGCTGAGGTATGTCTCGGTTCCCCTCCCGATCCTCGACGAGATCTCCCTTATCCCCGGCGATTCTATCCCGCGGCGGAAGATCCCTCTTGCGATGTTGACGAGCATGAGGGCAGTGAGCCCGACGGTGATCAGCGGGATCCATAGGGGGTCCAAAGGATGTACCTCGTAGAATCGGCGGCGGTCAAAGGCAGACGGCGGGGCTTACTGAGCCTCCAATCGGTTGCTTCAGTTTAAGCGTAGCCCGAAGCATGCAATATAAACGTTGTTACTAGTTTTGCCTGAATTTGCCTTAATGAAGGCAAAGTTAGCTAAAAAGGGGGCTAGGCCCGCGCCTTGAGCAGCGTACCAGCCGCCGCCTCGGCGGCTATCCCGCAGACCTTGTAGCAGCCGGAGTCGCTGTGGCCTCCGGCGGCGAGGAAGGCGTCCCTCTGCGTGGTGTCCCTGAGGTCGTAGCTCCTCCCGTAGATCTTCGTCTGGATCTCGCTGCAGAGCGTCGACCTCAAAGGCTCCTTGAAGCAGAACTCCTCCCCAAGCCGACGCTGGAACTCGTCGCATAGCCTGTCCGCGTCCGTCATCGCGGCGACGTAGGCGGGTGTGTCCTCCATCCTCTCCCTGCCCCTCACGAGGCCGAGCGCCATGAGGGCGCCGA
>CAZYUK010000304.1:0-1950 GCA_964650675.1 uncultured Candidatus Bathyarchaeia archaeon | reverse complement strand
GCTTTCTTCATGTTCATGACGCACCCCTAGTTTCGTCCATCTAGCCTCCCAAAAGCTGCGCAGCGCTTATCACGTCAACTTTGGGGTCTCCTCAAGTGAAGATGGACCGACTGAAGCGAAGCATTGATTTGCTGGACAGACACGGCGCCATTGAGTTGGTTTGCCTCATCTCAGAGGAATGTGATGCCCCAGACCTGCACGTTGGCCTTGGAGTATTCTTGGTCCCTCCGAGGCTGTATGATCCAGATGCCGAGGGGTGGAGGATACTGATAGATCAACGCCTGACGGGGATTGAGTCTCAAAGGATCGGGAGCCTACTCGGGGGCATGGACCTAACGTGCAGAACAGTTTACAGTCATCGTGAACCGTTTATCGAGATCTTCAGACCTAGAGCCGCACACCGTACAAGCTTATCTCTAACAAATGGATAGTGATCCTCCGGGTTGTCAGGGCCTTACAGGTTGAGGTGGTTCGAGGACAGGGATCTGGAGGCGTACATCTCCGGGCTCAACGAGAACCTGTACGAGCTTTATGACGAGCGTAGATTCAGGTGGAAGTTCCTGGACAACCCGAGCAGCCTCGGCTTCGTCTCGATAGCCGTCGCCGAGGCCTCCGGCGGCGAACTGGTCGCCTTTAACTCGTTCCTCCCGCTGAGGGCGAGGATCGGAGGCGAAGACTTCCTAGTCGTCGAGGGCTGCGACGGATTCGTCTCAAGGGGGCACAGGGGGGCGGGCCTCTTCCAGGAGACGCTCAGGTTCATGGCTAGAGAGCTGAGGGGGAGTGGCCCCGAGTTCCTGATAGGCTTTAACTTCGCGGGCTCGGCGGGAGCCGCCAGGAAGGCAGGTTCAGCGGTAGGCTGCCTTGTCCAGAGATGGAGAGCCAAACCAGAAGAGATCTCGCGGCTTGGTGTAGACGGCGCCTCGGTGAAGCCCGCTGGGGTCGACGAGGTTCAGGCGCTCTACGAGGAGTGGGCCTCTACGAACTCGAAGCTACACGTCCTCAGGAGCCTAGAGTATCTCAGGTGGAGATTCCTAGCCTCCCCAAGGCGCAGCTATAGTTTATTCAGAGTTGAGGCTGGGGGCGAGGAGGGCTACGTCGCTGTCAGCACGGACACGGACGATCAGGGCTCGCTTGAGCTCTCCATAGACGAATACACTCCCCTGATCTCAAAAGAACATGTGACTACAGCGGTGCTGGGGCACATTCTCAACCTATATCCCGATCTGAGTCAGGTCAGCGCCCTCACGCCGAGCGGCTCAACCCTCGGATCAACCCTCTCCTGCCTTGGGTTCAGCCCAGACCCCGAGGTGAGCTACAGCATGATCATCATGGCTATAGAGGAACTCGAGACAAGGGTGAACAAACTATACTGGAAGGGTCTGGAGCTCACGGACATCGGCAACTGGTACCTAACCGGCTCCGACATCTTCTAGCCCCTGAGCCAGGCCGCCTCTTCCTCATCTAGGTTGAGCCAGCCTGTGATCCCGTCGCCCATCTCCCTGCTCCCCTTGAACATCACCCTCATCAGGGGGATTACCTCGGAGACGGCCTCCTTCCTGGATACGAGGCACCTCGCCGCGATCTTCTCAGAGACGCTCCTCAGCCTGAGGCGGCTCTGGTAAGTGCGAATGTACCGCCACCTGAGCTGCGGGGGCCTGAGGTAGGGGATCGACCACCCGTTTCCGCCTCGGACCCAGGAGGCGCCGAGCTCCCTCAGGGCGCCGTTCACCCTCCCCCACTCGTCTCCGAGGTACTTCAGGGGCCTTACAAGCAGCCCATCAGGCGTCTCGTGGAACGTGAAGGCGCTCTGCGGGTACCCAAGCCTCGCTGTGACGGCGAGTATCTGCCTCCTCAGCCCGAGGCCCTCGGACCTCCTCCTGGAGAAGGAGACTCCCCCCGACATCATGTTGAACATGTACTTCTGGAGCCTGTAGTTGGAGCTCCTCGCCC
>CAZYUK010000303.1:0-1964 GCA_964650675.1 uncultured Candidatus Bathyarchaeia archaeon | reverse complement strand
CCGGCGAGCTCCTCTTGCAGGCGCGTGTCCTTCTGGTCCATCGCCGCCTGCAGCGCCCATTTTCACCCGACTCGGTGTGCACGCGTATCATCGGCGTCCTTCTTATGGCGCTGTGCCCAGGCGCATCACCATGGCTGGGCTCACGGTGCCGTGGCGATGACGTCGAAGGGTGGGTGCAGGCAGCCATGCCTGAGGATGACCTCCCTGGACGAGCACACGGGCAGGAGGAACCCGTACCTAAAGGGTGGCGTGAGGTACGAGGAGGCGCAGTCAAGGGTCAGGCGTAATGGGGGCGGCATGGTTGACACCATGTAACCCAGGTTTCTGGCTTGTATCACTGATTGTGCTCCGTTACCTGCTCAGGGTTCGCTTACACAGTGATCCTCTTCACGAAGGGGATGCTGTCGAAGTGCTTGTCGAAGCTGTACACCTCGGCGATGTCCTCGTCCCTGGAGACGAGCGCCGCCACAGCGTCGTTGGGGCCGACCCCGTACCTGGTGGCGACGGCGAGAGCCTGCTCGTACTCCCTCCGCGCGACGGCCAGTATGGTTAGGTTCTCGGTTGCGAGAAGGTTCTCCAGCAGCTCCAGAGCCTTAGCCAGCCCCAGCCTCGACTCGACGATGTTGATGACCTCTGAGACGTGGATGGTCGAGGTGGCGGATTCTTCTCCTTCCTCAATCCTGTCGAGGATACTGACCGCCTCATTTTTCCGTTCCTCCTCGGCTGGGGACAGCTTCTTTCTGGGTCTGAGGTAGGCGTGCAGGAACACGGAGGAGTCCAGGAACCTAGCCATGTATGGACCTTCTCAGCTGGTCGGTGTCGGAGAAGTCCTCCACGCCCTCGATCTCGATGGCGTCCACCAGGTCGGTGAGTTTGCCGCGCTTCTTTAGGGCCCTGACCAGGACCTCGTCTCCGCTGAGGCGGACGATTATCACCCTCTTCCCCCACTCCTTCCTCCAGTCGGCGGGGATCACGACCCTCCCCACCTCGTCGATGGGCTTCGTGGCTATTTCCCTCATTTCGTAGAATCTCCCAGTTTATGTGAACCCTGCCATTTCATATGCTTTATGGTTTTCCATGCGGGGTTCAGGACCCTGGCGCTAAGGCTTTATGAGGCTTGAATCCGACCATCCACACCCTTTAGTACACTGCATCTGTGGGGGGAGCCACTTTCGATTAGTAGATGCCCTGGCTTCAACGAGCTGTTAACCGAAAACCAACTTTTTATGGTGATTGCGCTCGTACTAGAGATATCTATTTTTTCTCCATAAAAGTTCATAACATCCTTGGCGTCCGTAGGGCTCATGAATGGCAATTCGCGCCTGCCCCTGGCGTTGATTGTCAGCGTCCTAATATTATCGATGGTGGTCGGATTTAGCGGCTTAATCGAATTTGACAAGGTTAGGATCATCCTGGAGTACGCCTTCACGCTGGCACTGCTGTATTTCGCCTACCTCCAATCGAGCTATACGAGCCTTCAATACGAGATACTGAAGAAGACGACCCAGCCCATCATCTATGTCCGATCAAACAGTTATGAGCAGATAATCATTGAGAACGCGAGCCATTTCCCGCTGTTCAAGGTCATCGCGTACGGCATCGAGTACAAGACGAATGAAGATGAGAACTTCTTCGACGTCATCGACGTGATATACCCTAACAGCAAGGCTGTCTTGGAGACCCCTACCATGTGGAGGAGGACCATGGTGATTGATCTCACGATCACGTACTGCCTGAGCACCCATGAGGGTAAGAGGGAGAGTGTCAGGGAGATTGTGTTCCTGGACGCCCCGAAGACCGCGAAGAACCCTGCTGAGGAGATCGAGACCATTAAGGAGATGATCCCCGATCTGACCAGGACCTCACACATGATTCAGGACCTGCTCAGTAGGGCGGTGGAAGAAAAGTAGACGCGCACGCCTGCGTGTCCGGACCAAATTGAGAACGAGCCCACTGAGTTGATG
>CAZYUK010000302.1:0-1965 GCA_964650675.1 uncultured Candidatus Bathyarchaeia archaeon | reverse complement strand
GGTGAAGCTCTGGTACTCCTTGCGCTTGCTCAGGCTGACGAGGACGGAGCCACGGTGCCTGAACAGCTTCTCGGGGACGAAGCCGTACAGCTTGTCGGTGAAGGCCGGAGGATACTTGGACTCGACTGCCTCCTTGACGACCCTCTCGTCGGCGACCCTCCCGGCCCAGACCTCGTCCGTCGCGTTAACGTACTCGATGCCGTGTTCCTTGAAGAAGTCGATGTAGCCGTGCTTCTCCAGCCATAGGCGCTCCTCCCTCATGAGGTGGCTCCAGTGGGGCCCGTCTGTGAACCAGCCCCAGTCAGGGTGCTTGAGCAGCCACCTCCAGCCCTCGCCGGCGAGGAGCCCTTCCCAGTCCAGCTCCACGCCGTCCGCCAGGAACCTCAGGCCCTTCGGCTCCAGCTCCCTCGGCCTCCACAGGAGGTGGCCCTCCGTGACGATGACCCTGCCATTGGCGGCTTCGAGGATGCATCTGAGGGCCTCAAGGTTCCTCGGTGAGGCCTCCTCCATGGCGACCCAGTCCGCCTTAACGATGAGGGGGTCCGAGTCGGGAAGGTTTTCCTTTAGTAGGTTCGTGAAATCGGCGGGTGTACCGACCCTTGAGAAGATGGAGTCGCCTATACGTATCCTGGAAGCCATGTAACAACAGGATTGCTTATCTCTTTTATTTTTTTTACGCGCTCAACATGAGGAAGGGGTAACTCTTAATCAAAGTAGATACATACGAACATACCGAGAGGACCCTACATGTTTGGCGGGATAGAGGATTTAGCTAAAGACGGAAAATAACCATGATCATCAAAGAAGTGCAGGCGAAAACTATTCTCTCCAAATCGAAGGTCTATCCGTACGTCATCAACCCTTACACAGGCTGCCAGCATGGCTGTTCGTACTGCTACGCCCGCTTCATGAAAAGGGTCACCGGACACAGGGAGCCCTGGGGCCAATTCGTCGATGTCAAGGTTAACGCCCCCGATCTCTTAAGGCTGGAAATCACAAAGAAAAAACCTGGGAGGGTCTGGGTAAGCGGAGTGTGTGATCCTTACCAGCCCCTGGAGGCGAAATATGAGCTTACACGGAAATGCCTGGAAATACTGGCGCAGAACGACTGGCCGGTCATAGTCCAGACACGATCTCCATTAGTTCTGCGAGACATGGATATTCTGAGGGAGGGAGGAGATTTTGAGGTCGGCCTCAGCATCACCACTGCTGACGATGGCATCAGGACTCTATTCGAGCCAGACGCCCCCTCAATAAAGGATAGGGTTAACGCTCTTGACGAATTGCATCGGGCCGGGGTAAGGACCTACGTGATGATCGCGCCGATGCTCCCCGGGGCGGAAGATCTAGCTGAAATCCTTGCGGGGAAGGTTGACTACGTCTTGGTCGATCGGATGAATTACCACTACGCCGATTGGGTGTACCGGAAATATGGTCTGGACGACAAGATGACCGATGATTTTTTCTACCGGACGAGACGGGAGATTTCCTCAAAATTCGGGAAACTGGGTATCAATTGTTAAAGGATTAGCTTCCCCAGATGTGCCCGAGCACTTATGCCGTATCGGGGGTTTGGAGAGACTGTATGAACTCCCTGAACTCCCTTTTCTTAGCCTGCAGGTACTGGAACTCATCATTAGTCATGACGAGTTGTTTGGCAAACTCCTCTATGATTGTCTTGGTCTTCTCGTCCACATCATCCAAGCGGCTTATGTTGGCCCACAACTCTGTCATGTCGCAGCAGTAGTCCTGTTCACTCTGGATCTCTATGAGGCGGTTAACGTCAGCGTCGGAATAACTGATCTTGTACCCCAGTTTCTTCAGGGATTCTAGGACGGTCTTGATCTGGTTCTGAAAGAACTCGTGGCCGCTGGTTGTGCTCCCCACGCTACAGTAGAAGGCCCCAGCTGTGGCCCGGTAGTGGCTCTCAGTGAGGTGGCCGATTTGCTCGGTGTAGGCCACGTC
>CAZYUK010000301.1:0-1972 GCA_964650675.1 uncultured Candidatus Bathyarchaeia archaeon | reverse complement strand
GTCCACTATCTGTGTGTCGCCTCCCTCGATGCAGGGAGGCTCGGTCGAGACGCCTGTCTGCTCGTTGGCGTCCCAGATGAGATCGATCCTCTCCCGCAGGGTCGGGTCGAGCTCGTAGGCCAGCTTAACCACCCGCGGCTCGTAGCGGCGGCTGTACCTCCGCATGCTGCAGATAACGGTGCCGACCTGGGTTGTGAAGCTGGTGTCCCGACTGTACGGCCACGCAACGCGGCGGAAGTCCGGGAGCACAACCCTGCCCTGTCCTAGATCGTAATAGGGCTCCGATGGGTAGCCGTAGATGAGGTGGTCGATGGTCAACTCCTCAGGCTTAGGGGCTTTGGGGAAGCCGGCCCAGATCGCCCCGATGATCTCCCTCCGCTTCTTCACGGTGGCGGTCTCAAGCGCCTCCTCGATTATGCCCGTGACCTCGAAGACCTGTATCCCCTCCTCCCGGAGCATCTTGGGGAGCTGAATCCACTGCTCGCGGCCGCCATCCACTTGGGGGTGGACGCAGCGGGGGAGGTGCTGGAGGTTGGCTTCTATGCCCTCGAACGGGAGGCGGCGCTCCCAGAACGACTCGACGGAGTCCTGAATCAGCACCGCGTGCATAAGGCCGGACTCCGAGTTGACCGTCCACATGGTATCGAGTAACCCGGCCAGCTTCTATAAGGCTTCGGGGCGGTGCGAAGAATTAAATCGTCAACCCCTATATCAGGTTCTGGTTCGATTATGGTCAGGTCGAGGGCGAGACGCAGGCCGGCCATCAGCGTCAGGAGGGTGAAGAAGCCAACCTACACGGTCGACGAGGCGAGGCTGGGGAGGTACGACCAGAGGAGGCTCATCTTCAACAGGGTCTCCATGGACCCCTCCTTCATCGCCTACAACAGGAGCGAGGAGGAGCGGGGGCTCAGGAACATCTCCGAGCGGAGGCCGGGGTACACCAGGGTCGACTACGCGCTCTCCGAGGCGGCCTGGACAGCCCACGACGCCTGGACGGACGCCTTCGGCTCGGAGCGACCCGTGAGGACCTTCGGCCCAAGCCTGATGGGGACCAGGTGGTACGCGGAGAAGCACCGCGTGGACGACCCCTCTGAGATGACCTCGCAGGTCAAGAAGGCGGCACGCCTCTACGGCGCCGACCTCGTCGGCGTCACGGAGTTCAACCCCATGTGGATCCAGGCGAACACCAGGCGGACCCTCGAGCCCCTGGAGCTCCCGGAGGGGGTGAGGTACGCCGTCGTGATGGCGGTCGCCCTCGACGGCCTCGGCGCCGCCACCTCGCCGGAGGTGCCGGCAGGCGCGGCGACCGGGCTCGGCTACTCCAGGATGGCCTTCACCGCGGGCACCCTCGCCGAGTTCGTCAGGAACCTCGGCTACACGGCGGTCTCCTCAGGCAACGACATCGGCCTCAGCGTGCCTCTCGCCGTGGACGCGGGGCTGGGCCAGGTGGGTAGGAACGGCCTGCTGATCACGCCCGAGTACGGGCCGAGGGTAAAGATATGCAAGGTCTTCACGGATCTGCCGTTGATCCCGGATAATCCGATTGAGTTCGGCGTCACGGAGTTCTGCATGGGCTGCGAGAGGTGCGCCGAGGAGTGCGAGGTCGAAGCGATCCGGAGGGGGCCGCCCTCATGGGAACCCTCCTGCGCGAGCAGCAATCCAGGAGCCCTCAAGTGGTACGTCGACGGGGAGAAGTGCTTCGAGTACTGGTGCGACAACGGAGTCGACTGCAGCACGTGTGTCAGCGTCTGCCCCTACAACCGGGGTAGGAAGGGGGCTACGAGCGAGGAGTTTTGGTGGGGGCATTGACCTCGGCGTCTCCTCCTAAACGTTAATTCCCCACACACTCAATAATCTCCCATGTCGGAGTACGATATCCTCATCAGGAACGCCCTCATCGTCGACGGGACCGGCGCCCAAGGATTCAGGGGCTCCGTCGCCGTGAAGGGCGAGAGGATAGCAGCCGTTGGGA
>CAZYUK010000300.1:0-1973 GCA_964650675.1 uncultured Candidatus Bathyarchaeia archaeon | reverse complement strand
ATATAAATGTGACCGAACACCTTAATCATGGATGGGCAGATTAAACCTCTTCAGCGGAAAGGCGGCTAACATAATCCGTGTCCTACTTGTAAACTATCCGATGACTTGGACCATCCGTGGGCTTAGCAGGGAGTCCGGCGCCGCACTGGGCTGGACACACGAGGTCTGTATGGCTCTCATTCAGGAGAGGTTCGCCATCAGAGAATCCGAACGCCAAGAGATCAAGCTCATGGAGCCACTCGCGCTCCTAAGGGGATGGGCTAATAATAACAACTTCACAGCGGACAACCGCTTCACTGAATACTATACGGGCTACGAAGACGTGACCACACTCCTCGCCAGGCTCAGAGGCGTTAGCGGACCGAAATACGCTGCGACGGGCCTCGCCGGGGCCCTGCTTGTGGCACCATTCGTTCGGCCTACGAATCTGCACATCTACGTGATGAGCGACGACGACGCGGGCAAGTGGGCAAAACAGCTCGGCTTGACGCCCATGGAAGAGAACGGAAACGTCAAATTCGTAATCGCATCCAGCGGAGGCGTGTTCTACGGCTCAAGGAAGGCTGACGGCGTAAACGTCGTGTCCGACGTACAGCTCTACGTCGATCTGCTGAACTACCCTGGTCGTGGGGAGGAGGCGGCGGGGGAGCTACTGAAAGTGATCGAGAAAAGATGGAGATCGGAGGCATGACACATGTACGCGACCGAGATCACTGAAGCATCTAAATCCGCCCTCCTGGAGCTCGGAGTAGCCCTCAAGAGGTACCATGAAGACATGGTCTTGTCAGGCGGATGGGCGCCATACTTCATAACTAGGGGCTACTTCGAGCACTGCGGAAGCACAGACATCGACCTCGTTCTCAGACCGAAGATTTTGCCAAGATACGAGACCATTAGGAAGACCATCACAGGACTCGGGTACGAGCCTGAGAGCCAGTTCCGCTTCGTCAGGGATGTGGCGTCCCCCATCGACGGGAAGGATTACCCTATACACCTGGACTTCCTGTGCGACAAGGAGGGAGAGAGGTTCCTCGACCTTAAGAAGGTGCAGGACGACCTCCAGGCATTCATGTTCGAGGGTCTGAACATCGCCTTCGAGTTTAACTTCGACCAACGGATAGAGGCACAGCTCCCCGGAGATGGGAAAGCAAAAACAGCTTTCAAGATAGTTGACCTGGTCGGGTCCATCGCCCTGAAGGGTCAGGCCATGGATGAGAGGATGAAGCAGAAGGATGCATACGACATATTCGCGCTGACGCATTACAACGGAAGCCTGGAGAAGGCGGCAGATTACTTCAACGCGGCCGTGTCCCTCAGAACTCTTTCACCTGACATGAGATCGCTGCTCGATCGCTCCTTATCAGTTGTCAGAGAGAAATTTAAAAACGAGAATCAGGTCGGCCCCTTCCAAGTCGAGAGTTTCTCTGAGGGTAGATTCAGACGCGCCATAGTCACCTCTCAGGTTAATTCCTTTTTAAAGCGTATCAAGTAGGGTACTTCTCCGAGTTGCGGAACCAGACTTGATGATCTGAGGCCGAGTCCCCAATAACCAGAGCCACACGCATACACCATCAATGGAGGAATAACCCTAAAGAGTTAACCCCGCCACGCGACCCCGCACCGGCCACACAGGCGCGAGGCCGAGAGCATTGGCGACCCCCCGAGGCGAGCCCCGTTCACGGCCCACGAACAATACGTTTATAAAACGTGAACAACTCGTTCACATAACGTGAACATAAGGGCCCTCTTCTCCACAGACCAACGCGCAAGAATCCTCCGAGACGTAGCCTACCAGACCCAGACCATCAACGTCACCAAGACGGCCAGGAGGCTAGGCCTCAGCAAAGGCCTCGTCTCCAAGTACCTGAAGATCCTGCAAGAGGAAGGGGTCCTGCAACAGAAAGACGGCGACTACACGGTGGCCGACACCACGGCCACCAAGGCAATAAGGATCCTGCTGAACCTAAGCGCCC
>CAZYUK010000299.1:407-1977 GCA_964650675.1 uncultured Candidatus Bathyarchaeia archaeon | reverse complement strand
GTATACAACTGGGGGACCGTGAAATCCATCTGGGGGAACCCGACGCCTGACGACATCGACGATATAGGTAGGATCCCAGCCCTCCTGGTCTCTGCCGAAGATGGTAAGCGTCTCAAAGATCTTCTGGGGAAGGGGGTGGTCCGAGTACGCATGAGGGCTGGGAGTCACAGGGGCTGGGCCACAACGAGGCAACCGATGGCGGCCATCGCTGGGAGGGAGCCCGGCTTCGTACTCCTTGGTAGCCATATGGACGCCTGGAGGGGGGCAGGCAGCTGCAACGCCGTAGGCTGCGCCTCCACACTGGAGACGGCGATGGTACTCAATGGGCTCAAGTCGAGCCTCAGGAGGGGGGTGGAGCTCCTCTGGTTCCAGGGCCATGAGACAGGCATCATGACGGGATCGACATGGTACGTCGACAACCACTGGGACAGGCTAAACGCCGGCTGCGTCGCCTACCTGAACAACGACACGCCGAGCATGACAGGCACCACCGTCTACTCGGCTGAGGCCGATCCAGCCCTCCAACAGTTTGTTTGGTCCACCGTCTCCGAGCTCGCCGAGGAAGAGGGGGCTCCGATCAAGAAGCCGCCGGCCAAGTACCTGCCGAACAAGACCGGGGACCAGTCCTTCTTAGGCCTTGGCGTCCCCTCGGTCAGGGCGATAACCGTTCACCCGCCCGAGGAGAAGACTCTCCCAGGAGGATGGTGGTACCACAGCGACCAGGACACGCTTGACAAGTGCGATCCAGAGACTCTGCACATGGCGAATAAGGCCCAGATCCTCGTGATCCTGAGGCTCTGCACACTCCCCGTCCTCCCCTACAAAGTACAGGACACTGCCGAATGGACCCTCGACGCCCTGAAGCAGCTCGGAGCTAGCGCGGGCAGAGCGCTTAACCTGGATAAACTCGTGAGGAAGGCAGATCGCTTCAAGGAGGCCGCCTCAAGCCTCGATGACGCCGCCGAGCTGCTGTCAAAGAGGTGCGAGGACGCCTGTGAGGCTGAGAGGCTTGAGGAAAAAGTGAGGCTGACCAACGAGAGCCTGCTCAGGGTATGTAGGGTCCTCAATCCGGTCAACTACACCCTGCACGGGAAGTATGGCCAGGACCACTACGGCGCGGAATATATCAGGCCGATACCCATCCTCCAGCCCGTAACGGAGCTGGCGGCGCTTGACCCGGACACGAGCCAGTACAAGGCTCTGAGGACGAAGCTCATCAGGGCGAGGAACGTCGTCTCTGACGCGCTTGAGGAGGCGACGAGGATCGCCCGATCCGCCTCCGATAGAATCTGAAAGGACCACCCTCGGCGCATCCTTATATTTTTGAAACATTAAAGAATCAGCGCTCACATTAATCCTCGGGGATCAGCTTGGAGACTCAGAGAGACCTCAGGAGGATCTTCCCGAGCGTCCTCGACAGGGCTATCCTGCAGTCGAGGAAGCTGTATCTCGTCAGGGATATCATGTCGCAGCCCATCTACACGATCCCGGTGGAATCCAACATGTTGGAGGCGGCCAGGGTCATGGGAGAGAGGCACATAGGCAGTCTGATAGCCGAACGCGGCGGAAA
>CAZYUK010000299.1:0-397 GCA_964650675.1 uncultured Candidatus Bathyarchaeia archaeon | reverse complement strand
AAAGGAGGCCGCACGGACGATGATAAGGAAGAGGGGCAGGCTCGTTGTCGACGGGGGGAAGCCCCTCGGCATCGTCACCGCCTCGGACCTCGTGAAGAGCCTCCCCGAGACCGAGGAGACGAGCCACAAGGCGATCGGTTACGGTACCAAGGAAATCGTCGCGGTCGATGGCGGGACTACCGCCCGCGAAGCAGCGAAGCTTATGGGCACGAAGAGGATCGGGAGTGTCTTAGTCACGAGGAGGGGGAGGCCGACGGGGATATTCACCGAGCGCGACCTCCTCACGGCTATACTCGCCAAGGGGAAACCGCTTGAGAGTCGCCTAAGTGAAGTCGCATCGTCCCCCCTCATCGTCGTCCCCTCCGAGATAAGCGTCCTTGACGCCGCCTTCACGATG
>CAZYUK010000298.1:0-1978 GCA_964650675.1 uncultured Candidatus Bathyarchaeia archaeon | reverse complement strand
AGTTTAAACTGGTCTCTTATCGTCTTAACCATCGGCAAGGTTTCCCATTTTAGATAATATTCTCTGACGAAGTATATTACTTGCATCTGCATGTCTGTGAGGGAGATGCTGAACTGTTCTTTGGCCATTTTTTTTGATAATTCTTCCGTCCACGTGTTAGGTTCTTTTACGAACCCTTCTTCGTCGAGGGCGTTATCGTCGACCATCATACATTCACCTCGAAAAATCATCCGTTGCATATAAAATGTGGTCTGTACGCAAGACGTCGTACGTGAATGGGGGCACCATGCTGCAAAATTTTGGTTTTCGGGTGCCGTCAAATCCAGAGAATAGTTAAAACATCAATAAATCTTGGAAGGGTCGCACACAGCTAGTCCTTAGGCTCCGCATCTCTCCTGAGTGAGCCCGCGGCGCAATGGATCGATCCACTGTTTCTTGGCCCAACGAAGCTCGGGATCTCCACCTCGATAACCTCGACTCCTACACTCTCAAGCCACCTGGTAGCCTTCGGCTCCCCCGTCGGCACAAGGATCTTCATTGGCTCAAGCACGACCCCCGTCTCTGGACCGACGGGGTTACCCTGATCAACCCTGCATAGCTCGTCAGGAGGGATGACAAATTGCCAATCCATCTCCGATTGTAGCCAATCGAGAAGATACTTGTCCAGCCACCTGGGATCCGCGACCGAGGTGTGCCTATCTATCATGCTGTAGTGCGTGAGCTGTGGACGAGGCCCGTACCCTGGCAGAATTCTCACGTCAACCTCAGGATCCTGGGCGTGTATGATCCTACGAAGCTGCTCATGACCCCAGTCATTGGCCCTCCAGACATCGCTTTTGGAGGTGTTTGCCCTGGGGTAGTGGACTGCTGCGAGAAGGTGCTTTTCATCAAGCCAGCCGATGTTCCCGCCCTCAGCCATCCCTCTGCCAGTAATCATGCCCACGACTGGGCACCCTATCTCCGCCAGTGTCTGGTACGTGGGGACCTCCTCCCCTTTTCGAATATGATCGTACATCCTCAGGATCACCTGGCCATAGACGGCTGCGTGGCAAACATCATCGGTGTAGATGACCTTCACCTGGTAGGGCGGATCGTAGGGATCCGGCTTTCTCTCGACAACTTCCACGCCTTCGTCTCTGTAAGCTCTGTACAGCCTCTCGTAGTCCTCGTTCAGCTCTTCAAGGTCTTTGGGCTTGTAGCTCATCCGCCAGGCGGCGAGGCTGGAGTCGTGTGGTGGCCATGGCGTGGGTTTCCCGACGCTGAGGAACTCTTTTCCTGGCCTGTGCAGCAGGACTGTGCGAAGTTTCCCGATGGTCGTGTTCGCCTTCCACTTTTTACCCCAGAGCTTCTCCACCTCGTCCTCGAACTCTGAGAGGACCTGAGGGTGATGCTTCATGTACTGTTCATCGAGTGAGAGGCCCGTCTTCTCTTTGAACTCGTCATGAATGGGATATTTCACCATGAGAATAACCTGATTATCAAGGAATATTAGCGAATTTGAAATTTTTGTGAAAAGCGGACGCGGAGGCGCAGAGGATACGATTATGGAGAAGAGAGGGCGAAGCAGTCAAGCCCCAATTATTTTTTCTTTGTAGGGGGAAACTTCTTACGGATTATTTTCTCGATGTATTTTCTGGGTTTTTTTGGCTTCTCGTGCCTCTCCTCTGGTATCGCCGTCAATTTTATACATAGAAGATGAGGTGAAGCTGAGGATAAGATTATTGAGCAGGTCTAAATCTTCGGTTGAACTCGCGGTGGGGAAGCCTGCTTAGTACGCGGTGAATCGATGGCTTTTGCGCTTGGTTCTTTGGTGGTTCTGGTAGCACCTTGGGCAGTAGACGGGGCGGCCCGCAGCCGCGGCGAAGGACGCCGTGAACTCGGCTCCGCATTTCGCGCATCTATGCCCGGGCACCCTCGGGGTTTCGGTGATGGCGGTGTGGTTTCCCTCGAGCTCGGTAATCTCGGTGTTGGTCATGGC